>CAMWNA010000007.1 GCA_947175515.1 uncultured Clostridia bacterium
TTTTTATAACTATTTTAACCAATTTTAAGGTTGAGAAACAAGTTCTTTCGCTATAAAATAAATATCGCCTGCGCCGAGAAATAATATCAAATCACCTTCTTCCGCTTTTGATATGAATTCCGAAATATCGTTAACGTCGTCGCCGTAGTATGATTTTTTCAGACTTTGCGAAAGCGTTAAAGCGCTACCTGCGTCGTCAAAATATTCACGCGCCGCGAAAGTCTTATAAACCAAAAGATTATTCAGCGGCGAAAGCACCCTGACAAATTGCTTGAATAGGTTTTTAGTTCGGGAATACGTATGCGGCTGAAAAACAACGAAAACTTTTCCTTCAGTCAGTTTTTTTGCCGTACGCAACACGGCGCGCAGCTCCGCAGGATGATGAGCGTAATCTGCAATACATTCCGCACCGTTGAAATATCCGATATTTTCAAATCTGCGCTCCACCCCCGAAAATGACGAAAGCCCGTCGCGAATAAATTTAAAAGGAATTCCGACACTGCGCGCCGCTGCCGTTGCAGCCAAAGCATTTAAAACGTTGTGCTTGCCGTATACACTCAAACTAACGACACCAAGCTCCGACGCACCTTCGCAGACAGCAAATGAATATTCGCCGTTTGCACTTTTGATGTTTTTCGCATAATAGTCTGCCGATTTATCAAAACCGAAACAGAGCCCGTACGTCAGCGGCAAATCGCAATATAGCGATACGGCAACGTCTGCACTATTGGCAAATTGCATATATGATTGAATTAAGTCTTCTTCGCCACCATAACACTCAAGGTGGTCAGCATCACTGTTTAATATAACCGCGACATTCGGCTTTAACAGCAGAAAATTTTTTTTATATTCACAGGCTTCGGTAATAAAGAAATCGTTACCGCAGCAATAGAAATTTGCAAACGTTAAATCTTTTCCGCCGATATGTGCTGCAAATTTTTTACCAGCAGCGGAAAATATATGCGCAAGCATTGAACAGCAGGTAGTTTTGCCGTGACAGCCGGCAACCGCAATTACTCTTTTGAAACAACGACTGACTTCATATAAAAGCTGTCCACGCGATATTATTGCCTTTGATAAATCTTCTGCTTCAGCTAGCCTTTCATCGTTTTCCTTGATAGCGTCCGTATAAACGATTAAATCATAATCTTTTACGCTCGTGGGTTTTGATCCTATTGCTATACAGGCGCCAAGTTGTTGAAGTTCGTCAGTATATTCGTTAGCAAATACGTCACTGCCGCCAACTTTTTTTCCTAACGACAACAAAAACTTTGCGAGTCCGCTCATACTCACGCCACCGATGCCTATAAAAAAGAAACTTTCAAACCTGTCGAAAAATTTAATGCGCATAATACATAGTATTAAAAATTTCATAAAAATAGCACGGATTTTGTAATATTTCTTATGCAACTTTTCTTTTAAAATAGAAAAAGCAGGGTACAGAACCCTGCTTTCAACTTAATTATTATCAGTCACCATTGCGCTTTTTGCCAAGATTTCTAAGCATCTGAGCAAATTTAGGAACGTTTTTATCGTTAGGACGCTCAATACTTTCAGTGCTTTCTTCTCGCTGAACAGGACGGACAGGCTGCATCGGCTGAACGGGTGTTACGGGAGCATGATAAGGCTGTACGGGTTGTACAGGCTGGCGAAGATAATAAGGCTCGGTAACGGACATTCGGTCTGCTCCGGCATTATTATAGTTAGGGCGGTCGTATATTCTGCCGCTTTGGTATCCCCTCTGCGTGCTGTCATCCTCACGCTTACTGTCAAAACCGGGGAATCCTGTGGCAATTACAGTAATTTCAACTTCGTCCTGCACGTTGGGATCGATTCTTGCACCGAATATAATGTTAGCCGAAGCGTCAACTACGCTCTTAACAAGCTCGGCTGCGTCCGCAACCTCGTCGAAAGTCAAGTCTTCGCCGCCGACAACGTTTAAAATAACGCCGCGAGCGCCTTCTATGGTTGTTTCCAGCAGCGGGCAGTTTACGGCAACCCTTACCGCTTCTATAATTCGGTTATCGCCCTTGGCAACGCCAACGCCGAGGTGCGCTATACCCTTGTCCTTCAAAATAGTTTTAACGTCTGCAAAGTCAAGGTTAATAAGCGAGGGGTTAACGATTAATTCGGCAATGCCTTTGATACCTTGCTTCAAAATTTCATCCGCAACACGCAAAGCTTCGCGCATAGGCGTATTCTTTGCCACTACGGTTTTAATTTTATCGTTGGGAATTATAATAAGAGTATCAACATACTTCTTTAAATTTTCCAGTCCCTTAACGGTGTTTTCCATACGCTTTTTGCCTTCGAAACCGAAAGGTTCAGTTACGACTGCAACAGTAAGTATTTTCATATCACGCGCAATTTTCGCAATAACGGGGGCTGCCCCGGTTCCCGTTCCGCCGCCCATACCAGCGGTAATAAACAGGAGGTCGGTTCCCTTAATTGCTTCGGTAAGCTCTTCCTTGCTTTCTTCAGCAGCCGCTCTGCCGATATCAGGGTCTGCACCTGCACCAAGCCCTTTAGTAAGCGCACTGCCTATTTGAATTTTATTCTGGCACGGCGAAAGCGCAAGTATCTGACTGTCCGTATTCACAACGAAATATTCGGCTGCGTCAATACCAGCTTCTATCATTCTGTTAACGGCGTTATTGCCTGCACCGCCTACGCCTATTACCTTTATTCTCGCTCTACCCGTAACGTTGCCGTTACCGTTTCCGTAATTTGCGGCTAAATCGTTAAACATTTTACCCTCCGTTAAAAACTTTTGAATTTATTGAATATAGATGCCGGTTTCGCATCTTTTAATGCCATATTTAATAGACTTAAAACCGAACTGAATTGCGGTTTGTCGTAATAAGGAACTTTGGGAGCGATTACCTCCACGTTTTTAACGAGCCTGTTCGAAATATGCTCGACCGTTCCCCTGACTACTTTCACGCCTTCACCCGTAATATATATCGGCTTTCCGTCAAGATTTTTACCCGTGTAGCTTTGACGGCATTCTTCAAGCGTCTCGCAAATTCCGTCAAGTCCTTCACGAATCTTATCGCGGACTGTTACGGTAGGAAAACTGTAAACGTTTCCTTCGTAAACGACTTCTTCCAGCGTGCTAAGTCTTTCCTTGGAATTGAGGTTTATCTTCGTCATAAACGACAGCGCAACCTCAAACGGAATTTCAAGCTCAGCCATAAGATAAACGGCTATATGCCCCACGCCGACGGAAAACGATTCACTGAAAGCAAGTCCGTTTCCGCACACGACGCTATAGCTTGACGAAATATATCCTAAATCAACCAAAACCGCGTATTCGTCGCGCTTTTCAGGCTCAAGAAGATAAATAGCTTCCGCCTGAACCATAGGAATGAGGTTTATATTTGAAATGCCGTCAAATTTTTTGAAAGCTTCCAAAAGTATATCTATAAAGTCGTTTTTGCACTGGTAAAAGCAAAATTTGCCTTCCAAGCTGTCACTTGTTTCACCGACAGGATAAATAATTTTACGCTTGTCCGATAAAACGTAATAGAGACAACTGTGCCTTATCGTCTTATATTCGTCGCTTTCGTAAGGTGCAGATAATTCAGCAAGATAGGCGCAGTCGTTATGAGAAATTTTCTTCGCCGAGTTAAAACTCATAACCTTGTCCGTATTTATGACTTTTATGAACTCTCCGGGAACGCCGACGTAAAATGTCTTAATTCCGCTTAACGCCGAAACCGTACTTTTTACAACGTCCCTTACCGCCTCGGTAAAGCTGTCTATATCGAGAAGTTCACCCTCCGCGTAGCCGTCGTAGTCGCAGGAATATTTACTCTTGATTATGAAGGTGTTGTTAACGCCCCTTTCACCCACTACCGCGGTAATTTCCGACGAGCGAATGTCCAACACCGCCACGCTGTTTTTGCGCATTTTCTGCAGCCGCCTTAAATTAAGAATTGTATGACATAATTATATAATAGTCACTTGACAAAGTCAACTAAAACACACAAAAAAGCGGTTCTTGAGAACCGCTTTTTTAAGTTTTAATTCTTAATATACGTTAGCCGTATAAACCACGTTAACTTCTCCGTCAACGCGATGATAACTGCGCACGGTTCCGCCGAGTTTTTCCCTGTCGGTAAGCGTAACAAACTTCGCGTAGGCAGCTTCTAACTTTTCCTCAGTATATAAATTAAAATTATCTATCTCGATTTTAAGTCCGCAACGGAGATTAAAAACGAGCTTCTCAGTATAATCGGCTATGTTTGAATTAGCGTCAAGCGTGATGCTTGAAACCACCGAACGAAGCGCCTTAAAATTATCCTTGAATAAAGAGGAAATTTTTGCTATATCTCCAAGCTCCTCAACGGCAACTCCGACAAGCTCAACGTTTGGCGAACCGTCGTTAATATTAACGTTTTCAACGCATTTCCTTAAAAACTTACCGTCAGCGTCATACATAGAATACTGTCCGCCGACGAATACCGCAAAGGTTTCAAGCCTTTCCTTTAAAACCACGTTTACCGTACAGGGATACTTCTTTTCGCACGAAACTACAGTATAATTGCTATCACTTACAGCGTTAACAAAATCGGAAGACTTAACGAGTAAAAGACTTTCACCCTTAAACTTTTTAAAGGAATCCTTTGCTTCGTTATAACTTTCGGTACAGTCGTCACTGTAAGTAAGCATAGTTACGTTAACGTTTTTAATAGCAAAAATTTTACCCAGACTTATTATTACTGCGGCAACGAACGCTATGCCTATGACGAGTGCAATTATTTTATTCAAATATTTTTTCATTAGTGTTAAACGGTGACTCTTACAATATCCGCTCCGAGATTTCTAAGTTTATATTCGAAAGAGCCGTACCCCCTGTCTATATGGGAAATATCAAGAATTTCACTTCTGCCCTCCGCAGCAAGCCCCGCCAGCACGAGCGCAGCGCCTCCGCGCAAATCGTGAGCGACAACTGTGGCACCTTTGAACTTTTCCACTCCGCGAACGAAAGCATTTCTGTCAATAACGGTTACGTCCGCGCCCATTTTGCGGAGTTCGGGTACGTACTTAAAGCGCGTTTCAAACAGATTTTCCGTTATAATGGAATGTCCGTTGCAAATACAGCACAATGCAGTTGCCTGCGCCTGCAAGTCCGTAGGGAACCCGGGATATGGCTGAGTTTCAATAGATTTTACTGAAGCTAATCTTCTGTGATTTTCCAATACTATTTTATCACCGTTTATATGTATTTTGCAACCGTTTTCCCTAAGTTTATGGATAAGCGAGCTGATATTTTCAGGACAAACGTTTTCAACGCATACCTCTCCGCCGCACATTGCAGCCGCTATAAGAAACGTTCCTGCTTCTATCCTGTCAGGTATCGGCTGATACTCACAGCCGTTCAGTTCCTTTACGCCTTCTATCCTTATTGTTCCGCTACCGGCGCCAGAGACCTTTGCACCGATACAGTTTAAGAATTTTTGCAAATCTTCTATTTCCGGTTCGCGCGCAGCATTACGTATTACGGTCACCCCGTCCGCTTTTACCGCTGCAAGCATTATATTTTCGGTCGCCCCGACGCTGGGGCAATCAAGCATAATTTCATTACCGCACAGCTTGTCACATTTACACAGAATATATCCGTTCTTTTCGGTTATTTCAACACCCAACCTTTTGAGTCCCGTAAGATGCAAATCCACCGGTCTAAGCCCAATATCACACCCTCCAGGATAAGCGATTTTTGCCATATGAAAGCGCGAAATAACCGACCCGAGCAAAAAGACCGAAGAGCGCAGCTCGTGGGCGAGCGCGCTTGGTATTTCAAAACAGTCGGCTTTAGAACTGTCTATTAATATGTTTTGGTTTTCGTACACGGCTTCACATCCAAGGCATGAAAGAATTTTTACCATATTCTTTACGTCGGATATAGGCGGTACGTTTAAAATTTTAACTTTTCCGTCCGTTAGAACTGCGGCGGCAAGTATAGGAAGCACGGCGTTTTTTGCCGACTGAATTTTTACGCTTCCGTATAGCTTGTTTCCTCCGTTTATAATGTATTTTTCCATATTAACTCCGAGTATGTAAAATATACTCCATTATATGGAAAACTTCGGCTTTATTGTTAATCCTGCCGAGATATATTAAACAAAACGCCCATAGAAGCCATAGTAATTATCAGCGATGTATTACCGCTGCTTATAAGCGGCAATGGTAATCCGGTGGGCGGTATAGTGCCGCTGACAACTAGCGCGTTAACCACTACCTGTATACCGTAAACCATAGTAAATCCCGAAGCCAATAAAAAACCGAACCTGTCCTTACAGTTCTTCGCAATTTTGAACCCTCTATAAACGATAAAGCCACAGAAGAAAAAGAAAACAAGCAGTCCTAAAAACCCCAGCTCTTCACCCATAATCGAAAGAATAAAGTCGCTTTCTGCAAACGGAAGAAACCTGTATTTCTGCGTAGAATTGAAAAGCCCTGTACCGAAAAGTCCGCCGTTACCGAGGGCGTAAAGTGATTGAATAAGCTGATAGCCTTCATCCTTAGGCGAAGCCCAAGGATCGATAAACGCGCTTAGCCGCTGCAGCCTGTAAGGTTCTAAAATTATTAAAACGGGTATTGCGACCGCAAACGGAATTAATATAATAAGAAACGTTTTTAAATTAGTGCCGCTTAAAAAAATCAACCCGAGCATCAAAAGCCCTACGCACATCGTTATGGACATATTCGGCTCTAAGATTATGAGAACGCAAAAACCTATTCCTACGCCCAGCACAGGCAAAACGCCTTTTACCGTTTTGACTTTTTCGTGATTTTTAGCAAAATAAGCGGCAACGAAAAGCGCGTAAGCGTATTTCGCTATTTCGGAAGGCTGAATAGTAAATGCGCCGAAGCCTATCCACCGCGTTGCGCCGTAGTTCGTTATGCCTATAACCGGCACGAAAACAAGCGCTAAAAGAATTGCCGCAATTATTATTGCAGGGTACCTGAATTTTATAAGTTTCTTATACGGAAGAAAACACGTGCCTATCATTGCCGCCGTACCGAACGCCACTCCGATCAGCTGTTTTTTTACGAAATACAGCTTATCCCCATACTGCACTTCCGCCGCATACGAGCTAGCGGAATAAATCATGAGGCAACCGAAGCAAGCCATTAAAAAAACGCATATTAAAAGCGGGATATCTCCCGCTTTTGTGTATTTGGCGTGCTCGTTTTTCCGCACTGCATCAAGCGGTTTTACCGCTTTTTTATTACTCCTCAACAGCTTCATTAGTTTCTTCCGCTATGCCTTCAACCAATTTTGCAAACGCATTTCCGCGTTCCTCATAGTTTGAAAAGCTGTCAAAGCTGGAGCTTGCAGGACTTAAAAGCACGGTCTGCCCCGACTTTGCAATAAACTGTGCAAGCCGTACCGCAGTTTCAAATTCGGCGCACAATGAAAAGCTGACAAATCCCGCCTTAATTGCCGCATTTAAAAGCTTGAACCTGTTTTCACCGTACATTACGGCGTGAACGGCTTTACTTTCCTTCAATTGAGTAAACAGAGGTATGTAATCGTAACCCTTATCCTTTCCGCCGAGAAGAACTATCGTCGGCTGAGTCATCGCACCTACGGCTTTGACGGTTGCGTCAACGTTTGTTCCCTTACTGTCGTCAACGTATGTTACCCCGTTTACAGTCCGCAGAATTTCTATTCTGTGCTTTACTCCCTTGAACGAGCATACGGCTTCGGCAACCTTGACCTTATCCAGTCCGAGAATATGAGCTACCGCTACGCAGGCAAGCGCGTTATATACGTTATGAGCTCCGCCGATTGCCATATCGTCCACGTCGAAATATTTTTCGCCGTTAAAATATACGCTTCCGTTTTCATAATAAGCTCCTCCGTCAATTCTGCCGCGCATTGAAAAGTACACCGCTTTAGCCTTAGTAGTCTGGGCAAAGCCCTTTACTATTTCGTCGTCATAATTCAATACGGCATATTCGCTTTCGCGCAGGTTTCTGAGAATTTTGTTTTTCAGGAAAACGTAATTTTCCATATTGTAGTGTCTGTTGAGATGGTCCTCGGTCACGTTGGTTATAACCGCAATATGCGGACGCAAGCTTGATAGCGTTTCCAATTGAAAGGACGAAATTTCAATAACCGCATAATCGTCGAAGCCGAGTTTTTCAACTTCGTTAATTAGCGGATTGCCTATATTTCCGCATGCAACGCTGTGTTTGCCGGCAGCTTCCAAAACGGAATTGAGCATAGACACTGTGGTCGTTTTACCGTTAGTCCCCGTGACGGCGATAGCCGTTGCACGAAGGTAAAGTGCACCAAGTTCTTCCTCCCCAATAATTGCTTTGCCCTGCTTTCTGAACGCAACCGGCAAAGCGTTGTCTATAGGAATTCCCGGACTTAATATTAGAATATCACAACGGTAAATCGAATCCGCATAATTTTCCGCCGTAACAATATGTGCCCCTAGTACCGAGAGTGTTTCCATAAGTGCGGTAATATTTTCACTTATAACGTCGTCGTAAACGTAAACCTCCGCTCCGCGTTCAAGCAAAAACCGCGCACAGCCCTCGCCCGACTTCGACATTCCTGCAACCATAAACTTCTGATTTTTAAAATACATCTTCCCTCACACAAACATTAAACATATTATTCCGACGAAGGCGGTTATAAGTACGTATGCGTAAGTTATCTTACATTCCGTATAGCCCTTCATCTGGAAATGGTGATGCAGGGGCGCCATCAGAAATACTCTACGCCTTGTCCGTTTATAATATATTACCTGTACTATAACGGATATTCCTGAAACTACGAACATTATTCCCAAAATCGGAATATATAAGGAATTGCCCGAAAATACCGAAATACCTGAGATCAGACCGCCCAACGCAAGCGAGCCCGTGTCCCCCATAAAAATAGAAGCCTTATTTACGTTAAAAAGAAGGAAAGCCGCAACCGCGCCGACGGCGATAAAACAAAGACTTGAGAAATTTTCCGCCTGAGTATATAGCATTAAACCCATAATAAAAAGATAAGCGGAGCTTGTCCCTCCGGCAAGCCCGTCAAGTCCGTCGGTAAGGTTAACGCAGTTTACTGTTGCAGTAAATATGAATATTACGAGAGGTATTATACCCCAACCGATATAAACGGATAACCCGCCCCCGAACGGAACGTAAAGATAACGCAGATCGTTAAGATAACAGAAAACCGCCGCTATCGTTGCAATAGCGATCTGAAAAATAATTTTCTGGTATGGCTTCAGCCCCCCGTTATCCTTACGGTAAATCTTCAGAAAATCGTCGAGAAATCCTACGATCATAAAGCCTGCCGTAACTGCCAGAGTAAGATTAATACGGTTGTCCTTTATACCGAGCGTACACAACCCGACTGCAATAATTGCCGCAATAAAAGCCAGTCCGCCCATAGTGGGCGTACCGCTCTTGTTTTTATGCTCCTTTACGTACCCTAAAATATACTGCCCTGCTTTAAGCCTTTTCAACACGGGCAGAATTATCATAAGTAACGCCAGCGACGCCAGAAAGGCAGCGCATATTCCTATAAGAACGCTTTTCATAATTATTTCAGCCGATAATTTTTTTTATGACCTCGTTATCGTTATAGCTGTGTTTTATTCCCATTATTTCCTGATAATATTCGCCGCCCTTACCCGCAACTAGTAGAATATCACCCAACGAAAGCAATTTAATAGCGTATTCGGTTGCAGTCTCCCTTTCGGTTACAGTAACGTACTCTTTACCCGTCAATCTGATACCAGCCTCTATCTGCGTAATTATTTCATAAGGATCCTCAAAACGCGGATTATCCGAAGTTACTATGCAGAAGTCGGCGTTTCTTGCGGCAATTTCACCCATTAGAGGGCGTTTGGTTTTATCCCTGTTTCCGCCGCAACCGAAAAGACAGTATAATTTACCTTTACATAACTTTTTAAGTGCCTGTAAAGATTTTTCCAACCCATCGGGAGTATGCGCAAAGTCGACGAAAATTTCCGCACCGTTATAGCGCGCAACTCTTTCCAGTCTGCCTTCCACCGTTTTCAAATTATTAAGCCCTGCCGCAATATTTTCAGTTGAAACGCCCAAAATTTTTGCGCAAGCCGACGCCGACATTGCATTATATACGTTGTGCAAAGCAGGGATATTCAGGTTCATCTCGTAAAGCTCGTCAAAAATATTTATAACGAACGAAGTACCGTTAATTTTTTCGGCTACGTCCACGGCAAAAACGTCCGCAGGATTTTTTAGTCCGTAGCTTATCGCACCGTTAAGCTCTGACAGCATTTTTCTGCCAAGCTTATCGTCGGAATTAATTACGGCATAACCGCATCTTCCGTCCTTAAACAGTAATTTTTTGCTGTCGGCATAATCGTGCATATTCCCGAAGAAATCAAGATGATCCTGAGTAAAGTTTGTGAAAATGCCGACTTCGTAATGTATTCCGTCAATTTTCCCAAAATGCAAAGCGTGCGCGGAAACCTCCATAAAAACGAACTCTACGCCGCAAACCGCCATATCCGCAAGGATGTTATGTAAAAACACAGGATCGGGCGTGGTCAGCTCGGGTGAAATAAATTTACCGGAATACGAAATTCCAAGCGTGCCAATGACTCCCGTTTTCCTGCCCGCAGCTTTAAAAATGCTTTCCAGCATATAGGTAGTCGTCGTTTTGCCGTTTGTGCCGGTCACGGCAACCATCTTCATTTTTTTATCTGCGTATCCGTAATAAGCCCGCGCAAGGGGCGCAACAGCGCTTCTGCCGTCCTCTACGATTATCTGCGGTAAGCTTAAATCAAGCTTTCTTTCGCATACTATTGCCGCCGCTCCGGCGGCAACCGCTTCTTCCGCAAAATCGTGTGAATCGTGATTTTCGCCTTCGTAACAGAAAAACAGCTCGCCCTGCCTGATTTTCTGGCTGTCGGTACAAAGACCGCTTATTTCCGTTTCGGCGTTACCAGTAAACTCTTTATAAGAAATACTCTGCAAAAGCGCGCCAAGTTTCATAATTCCTCCGTTATTCGTAAGGCTGTATATTTTTTATTTTAATGATGTCTTCAAAAATTTCTTTCGCTACGGGCGCCGCTACCGCACTTCCATAATAAGTACCCTGCGGCTCGTCAACGATTATGAGTGCAAGATACTGCGGTCTATCCGCAGGAAAAAATCCGACGAATGACGACACGTATTTACCCTGCGCAACTCTTCCATCCTCATACTTTTGCGCCGTTCCCGTTTTACCGCCAACTTTGTAGCCTTCTATATAAGCTTTTTTGCCGCTGCCCTCTGTAACCACTCCTTCCAGCATTCCGGCAAGCATAGCAGAAGCCTGTTCGCTTACAGGCGTATATTTCAACACCGGTTTATAGCCCTCGACTTTACCGCTGCTTAACACAACGGATTTAACGAGATGCGGAACGTAATATTTTCCGCCGTTCACCGCTGCAGCCACTGCACAGGCAAGCTGAATACCGGTAACGGCAACTGTCTGTCCAAAGCCTATTCTGGCAAGGTCACAATCCCTTACAAGCGATTGCGGAACAAGCATACCCAATGCTTCGCCGTTAAAATCAAGCCCCGTCACGTTGCCGAAACCGAAGCTGTTTAAATAACTGTAAAACGTATCCGTGCCCAGCGAAAGCGCAATATCCGTAAAACAAGGGTTGCAGCTGTTGTTCAGCGCGTCAGCCAACGTCTGATTGGAATGCTTGCCGTTTGAATGGTCGGACCAGCATTTGATTTTCGTACCGTCAACCGTACGCGTTCGGCTGCCGTTAAATATGTAATTATTCGAAAATGCAGCCGAATTGCCGCGCAAGTATTCTTCAATATTTGCAGCAGCCGTTACGACCTTGAACGTTGAACCGGGTTCGTATATATCGCATACAACACTGTTTCTAGAAAGAGCGTTCAGCACGTCCGTATCGTCGCGCGGAACGTTATTCAAATCGTATGAAGGATAATTCGACATAGCGAGAATATCGAAATTCTGGGGGTCAAGCACGATACACGAAACCGACTTTGCTCCGCTTGACGTATATACGTTTTTCATAGCTTCTTCGGCGGCAAGCTGAATATCTATATCGATTGTCAATCTTAATTCATCGCCCGCCTTTGCTTCGCTGTAAATTACGACGGAGTTTTCCGTTTCCACACCTACTATATCGGTTGTGTAGCAGATTTCGCCGTTTACCCCGCTCAAAATATTATTGTAGAATTTTTCAACGCCCGAAAGACCTGACCCGTCGTTTGAAGTAAAACCGAGAACCTGACAAAGCGCGTCGTTATACGTATATTGCCGCGTATTATCACGCGAATAGTATACCCCCGGCAAATCGTAGGAAACGAGTTTTTCCACACTCTCCTTAGAAACTTGACGCGCTATTGTGACTTCCGAAACCTTGCCGCCGCGTATTTTATCAAGCACTGCCTGAGGGTCAAGCGCAAAAAGCCCGCTTAAAACGGTAGAGGTATATTCTTCGTTCACTACTGCGTTAGGTCGCAGAAATACACTGTAAGTCGTCTTATTGCCTGCCAGAATTTCACCGTTCCTGTCGCTTATAACACCGCGCGCGGCAATTATGGGAATTTCCCTGTTCCACTGATCGGTCGCCTTATAAACTAGCTCCTTCCCCCAAACAATCTGCACGTAGAACAGTCTTGCGAAAATCAGACAAAAAATAAAGGCTATTGCCAAACCCATTGACAATAACCTCTTTTGTAAAACCGTAATTGAAAATCCCGATTTTGATATGCGTTTAATTGTTGTTATCTCCTTATTTCGCAATCATTCCGTTTGCCGTTGCAAATTCGTAAACGGTTTCCTGCAAGCTTTCAAGATACTGTTGCTTTGCCGCAACCACCTGCGAATAAGCTTGCTTAGCCGAATCAAGCGAAGTCTGAAGAGAACCCAGATCATTGCTTACGCCTGAAATAATAGCCGAGTTGATAATGATAAGCACGAACAACGCAACGATTACGCTGACTACAGCTGCGATAATAAGTTTTTCCTTCTTGGATAACTTTTTCTTAGAAGAAACGTTTTCAATCTTGCCTTCCTCGGCGTCGTGTTTTACTCCTTCCGTCCGGTACTGGATAGTCGTCTTAGTAGGACGCAGATCTTCGTTCTCCTCTTCTTCTGCGGCGTTTGATGCAACGGTAATTTTCGTTTCTGCTTTCTTATTTACCGCGCTGTCGGCACGGAAAATTTCCGAAGTCGCACGCGCGTTTTCAACGAGATAAGGCTTCTCGGGGCGAACTTCGCGGCGCACAGACATAAAAAGCGGTTCTTTTGCCTGAACGGGTTCCGCCTCTCTCTTTATAATATCTTTAAGTGAATACTCAGGATTGATAAGCTTCGCGTAGTTTGAACTAATTTGCGAATTATGCTTCTCATCCGCCGACATAACGCTGCCGCCGTTAATCTCCTTTTTGTAATCGCTTTCTTCCTCGGTACCGATTTTCCTTTCCAGAACGGGTGATGCGACTGACATAATTTCACCTTCCTTATCTTATTGGACTAAATAACTTTTTCTGCTATTCTCAGTTTGGCGCATTTAGAGCGCGAATTTATTTTTGTTTCGGCTTCATCAGCCGTAATAGGCTTTTTCGTTATAATTTCTATCTCTTTCTTCTTGCCGCACACACATACGGGCAAGCTTTTATCACATACGCAATCGGTTTCAAGAAATTTGAACGCTTGCTTGACTATCCTGTCTTCAAGTGAGTGGAAAGTCAGAATCGCTATTCTTCCGCCTTTCTTCAGCCGACGGGCAAGTCCTATTACACAATCGTACAAGCCTTCCAGCTCGCCGTTTACGGCAATTCTTATTGCCTGAAAGCTTTTTCTTGCACACGGACCGTTTTGCTTGAATTTTGCCGGTATACTGCTTTCAATTATCTTCGTAAGTTCGCCGCTCGTTTTCAAGGGCTTTTCCGCTCTCGATTTTACGATATTTGCGGCTATCTCCGGTGCAAACCGTTCTTCACCGTATTCTTTAAGAATTCTTGCCAACTCCCTTTGCGAATACGTATTAAGCAGTATTTCCGCATTCAGGTCCTGCGACCAGTCCATGCGCATATCCAGCGACGCGTCAGGGTTCATATACGAAAACCCCCTTTCTCCGTTGTCAAGCTGATAGCTTGAAACCCCGAAGTCAAGCATTACGCCGTCAAGGCTTTGTACGCTTGCGAGGTCTAACGCCTCTGCGTAATCTTTATAATCCGATTTATATATCTGAAACCTTCCCGAAAATTCGGAAAGCCTGTCTGCAGCTGCTTTTATTGCATCCTCGTCCAGATCCGTTGCGATAAGCTTACCGCTCGGCGACGAACGTTTCAATATCTCGTATGAATGTCCTCCGCCGCCTACCGTTCCGTCAAAGTATATGCCGCCGTCTTTTATATTCAGCCCTTGCATACACTGTTCAAGCATCACAGGGACGTGTGAAAAGCTTTTCATTATATATCCAGATAGCTGAAGTTCTCGTCGAAGTTCTCGTCTGCTTCTTTGAAGTATTCGTCATACACTTCTTTAGACCAGATTTCAATTCTTGAACCGGCGCCGCAGATTTTAACGTCTTTTGTGATTTTGGCGTATTCTTTAAGCTCGGAAGGAATTACAAGCCTGCCAACCGTGTCGATTTCAACCAGCTTTAATGATTTTGTAAAAACCCTTATACCCCTCTGCTTATCGATATCGGCAATTTTAACTTCCTCTAATTTTTCCAGCTTTTCCTTGATAGCCGCTTCATAGAAAACGAAGATACAACCGTTTGTGCCCTTGGAAAAGTAAAGCTTTTCTTCCTTTCCCTTAAGCTTAGTTGGAATTCTTATTCTGTTTTTCGCGTCGATCTGATGATCGTATTCGCCTGTAAGAAAAAACATTATAATAAGTCCTTTGTGTGAACGGTAATATTATAATACCACCAAAATCGACCACTGTCAACCACCGAACGCAAAAAAATCATATTTTTTTAATTTTTTTTGGGTCTAACTAATATGATTTTGGGAAATTGACCCATTCTTTATCATTAATGTATTGAAAACTTGCCTGTTTTTTGCCATATCTCCGCCTGAAAAAGCTATTTTCTGAGCGCGTGGCTCTCGGTGGTCAAAATTCCCCAAAATTTTGCATAAATGTTCAGCAGTTCCATCAATTCCGTCAAAAACAGCGCAGCCGTAATAATCGGAAATTATATCTCTACAAAATACGTAATGCGTACAACCCAGAACGATAGCGTCAGCTTTTACTTTCGGCAAAAAAGCTTTAACACGTTCATTAGACAAAGCAAAAACATTATTTTCAACATATGCCGCCAGATCCAAGCATGCAAAAACCTGCGTCCTGCCCCTGCCGTACTTTTCTACCAATTCTTTAATAGCGCGGCTTTCCGAGGTTGCCGGAGTTGCCAGCACAACACAGTTTCCCTTTTCCACCGCAGGCTTAACTGCAGGCTGAATTCCCACTATCTCGAATTTATATTTACCGCGCAAAAAATCTATACACCTCGCCGTGGCCGTGTTACACGCAACCACCGTAGCAACAGGGTTACGGCTTTCGATTTCTTGAAACTTTGTGTCTACGGCTTTGATTAATTCTTCTTGAGGCAAGCTTCCGTAAGGTACTCGGTAATTATCCGCAAAATATGTAAAATTGACACGTGGCAACCTGCGCACGCATTCATATAAAAGACTTATTCCGCCTATACCGCTATCAAAAAAGCAGACTTCGGGATTCTGGTACAAATTTTCCATACTGTAATATTAATATTACGTAATTCAAAAATATATTAAAAAATTCCCAAAAGCTGTTAAAAAACAGTTTACAATACCCTTTTTTTATGATAAAATGACAAAAGAATTTAAGTTAATTACGTTCCAAGGAGATTGTAAATGCCTAACATAAAGTCAGCTAAAAAGCGTGTTCTCGTTATCGAAAAGAAAACGGAAAGAAACAAGGCAATCAAATCAGAGGTTAAGACCGAAGTTAAAAAGTTCCTCGCTCTCGTAAATGCAGGAGACAAGGCTGCCGCTACAGAAAAGTTTTCCCATACCTGCTCCGTTATTGACGGTGCGGTTTCTAAGGGAGTTCTTAAAAAGAATACAGCTGCCAATAAAAAATCAGGTCTTGCTAAAAAACTTAACGCTATGGCGTAAGTTTAAATTAAAACCAAAAGCGAGCGTAATGTTTACGCTCGCTTTTTAAAATTTATTTTAGCCCGAAATTGATTGATTTTTCGTGTAGTATGTTGTATTATTAGTAAGGTTCTTCGCTTCCGTAGTTAAATGGATATAACAGCCCCCTCCTAAGGGGCAGTTCCGGGTTCGATTCCCAGCGGGAGTACCATTTGATAATAATCCGAACCCTATAGCGCCGATTAGCGACGGGTTCGGATTTTTCTTATCTTTTAATTCAATCTTTTAATTTTAATCTGTAAATTTGCCATATAACTATAAAACAGAGCAAAGCTATGCGAAACAATGCTCTTGCCGTTATTGACATTCAAAAGGTTATAGTAAAAAACATGACGACGACCACTAAAAAAATTACAAAACACAACTAGTTATAAAGCGCAGAGTAAAAACATATTACTCTGCGCTTTTATAATTTACTACGCAAAAAATTGCAACAATGCCGTTTTTAATTTTCCGCCATAACTTCCTTTACGGAAATTTTACTCATTTTGTAAGTATAAATCGCCATTGCCGCAGTGTAAAGGATCAAAAACGACGCCAGCGTTATGAAAAATACCGGAACGCTGAAACTGTAATCAGGAACGGACGCAACGTCTTTATAAACTATATTCACCATCAGGCTTAAGAGAACGAACTGGTATACTGTACCAATAGAAAAACCTATTAGCGCAAACGGCACGTAACAAAAAAGCATGGCAAGCGCACACTCCTTCATTTTATATCCGAACGCTCGCATAATAGCTATATTCTTAGCGTTTGCTTTTATCAGTGAAGTAAGCGCCATAAATAATGAAACCACGGCAAGCACAACGCCGATTATAAGAATCATTATTCCCATAAAACCGGTTGAAAGCCTTTTCATAGAACATCCCATCTGTACCATTGCCGAATAACTAAAGCACGCGAACGCAACAAAAAACGCAAGCGATTTCTTTCCTCCAAGCGTTTTAAAACACATTACAAATAAAAAAGAATGCTCTTTATTCTTTGTTGCTGTTTTTGATTTTTGTTTTTCCGGCTTGAAACGGACTTGACCTCTCAGCATTGAAGAGACCGGTCTGCGCAGAGCAAAATACGCATATCCGCACGAGATAGCCGAAAATACCGCCGTCGGCGCAACGATTAATACCAAAGGCAATACTAAGTGAAAGCCGATTTCTATTTGCGGCAAACCGTCAATTAAAAGCGATTTGTAAATCATAGGCATAGCGGCATAGCCGGACGCAAACCCTAAAGTTGCGCCAATAAATACGCCTATACCGAACACCCAGAATCTTGCAGCGATTTTGCCGTTTGAATAACCTATCGCTTTTAGAATTCCTATTTGTTTTAAATGCGAATCGATGTAAAGCTTTATATAAAACACCAACATAACTATTGCAATAGCCGCGAGAACACTGCCGCTAATTGCACAAGTAAATTCAGCTGTTGCAAGCTGCGCTTCATACATTGCACGCGTTTGCTCAGTTACGAGATTTTCTATTTCTAGCGCGTCAAGATAGAAATTAAGAAAAAACGTACACACAAAAACAGCACAGAAGCTAATAACGATTATACCTAAAAGTTTAATACTGTCCTTTAAACTTACTACCATATTACCACCCGATTTCAAACGCGGTTTTGGGCGAATTATTTTTATAAACCTCAGTAATTTCGCCACTGTTCATTCTTATGACGGTGTTTGCCATTTGCGCTATGTTTTCATTATGAGTAACCATAATCATAGTAAAGCCGCGTTCACTCTTTAAACGAGAAATGTAATCCAGTACTTCCCTACCCGTCTTTTCGTCAAGCGCGCCTGTGGGTTCGTCCAAAAAAAGAATTTCGGGGTTTTTGGCAAGTGCACGCGCAATGCACACGCGCTGCTGTTCACCGCCGGAAAGCTCCGAAGGCTTGCTTTTAAATTTTCCTTTTAAGCCCACCTGCTCAATAATTTCACGGAAATTTTTATTGCCTGCCAAATCCGCGCCGAGCTTTACGTTGTTTTCAACGCTTAAATGCGATAAAAGATAATATTGCTGAAAGATAAACCCGACTTTATCTCGGCGAAACTCCGTCAACTGCTTATCATTCATTGCGGTTATATCCTGATTGCCAAAAACAACCGTACCGCTGTCGGGGCGCTCTAAGCCCGATAAAACGCTCATGAGCGTTGATTTACCCGAACCAGACGCGCCCAAAATTACGGCAAAATCACCGTCTGCAATCTCAAGAGAAACTCCCTTTAAAACCTGCACAGCCCCACTTTGGAATGATTTATAAATTTTATGCGCCTTTATCATTTTCTACCTTCCTGCTTGAATTTTCTTATTATAGACGAACACACTTCGCTCAACATCAATGAAACTTCCTCCTCTGAAAATTTGCACACGTTGGTAGCAAGAAGCACGGCAATTCCGTGTGTGTATATCCAAAGATGCAAATAAATTTCCTTTGAAGTTTCCATCCCAAACCCGAACGCTTCTCCTACTGACGCCAAAATTTTTTCACTGTATCCGTCAATTTCACCCAATACGCTATTTAAATCGGGAACGCTGCTTTGTTCAGTCATAAACAGCATCTGAAAAAGCTTTGGCTCGTTTGCAGCAAACCGAACGTATCCCAACCCTGAACCTTTAAAAGCGTTACCTTTGGACATTCCTTCATCCTCATAACTTTCATAAAGTCTTTTTGCCGCAAATTTTACCTCCGAAAAAACTTCGTCCATACTGCTGAACACTGTAAATATGGGACGCGGCGAACTGCCGAGCTTTTGCGCAAGAGAACGCGCAGTAAGCTTTTCCGCTCCTTGTGCTTTTACCAATTCGAAGGCGGCAGTAACAATCTCTTCCCTGCTGAATTTTGCTTTAGGCGGCATATACGCTCCTTGAACTAAAACTTTTGTTTTGCAACATTTGTTTTAGTTTACATTGTTTTCAGTATTTTGTCAAGTGTAAAATAAAAGCCCGTTCGATTTGAACTGGCTTTTATTTTAATATTTTTATTCTCTCATAAAATTTTCAACACCGTTTAACTTCACTTCATCACCTTCCTGTCCGAACATCTTTACATTTTTAATAACTACGTCCTCAGTAAAGTTAAAATCAAGTCCCTGTTTTCTCACAGCAATATTCTTTTCACGCATATCGGGAAACCCTGCTTCTGCGTTTTTATTATAAGTAAAACTAACGTTTTCAAATTTTACACTTTTTATAGGCGATTCAGGTAAGCCGTAAAAAGCGCCGGCACAATACTCCACGCCCGTGCACTCCATATTTTTAAAAATGAAATCGCCTAATTCCGGCGTGCGCTCGTCAACAGGTAGTTTTTCAGTTGTCCAAACGTACTCGGTATGACCGTTTTCATCACCCATATTATAATACATATTGATGACGAAAGGCACTTTTACGTTCCGCATAATAATGTCCGTAAAAGTTACTCCGCCGCATTTACCAATTCTGCCGCGGCCGCGTCTTGTTTTTATCCTGAATCCTCTATCCGTACCTTCGAAAAGACACCTTGAAACGTTTACGTTTTCAATTCCGCCTGAAAGCTCGCTTCCGAATACTACTCCGCCGTGTCCTTCACACATAAAACAATTTCTGATTACGATGTTTTTACACGGAGTTTTATATTTTTTAGCGCTTTCAATGGTACCGGATTTTATTGCTATACAATCGTCTCCCACGGAAATTTTTACGCCGATGATTTCAACTCCGTCACAACAGTCGGGGTCAATACCGTCAGTCGTCGGCATACTGGGAATATTTTGCAAAAACAAATCATACAGCTTCACTTTATTGCAGAAATACGGATGAATGTTCCAGCTTGGAGTATTTTTAACCGTAACGCCTTGAATAAGCACGTTTTTACAGCGGTTTAAAAATATCCCTCTCGGACGCCACGCGCCGCGCATTATTCGGTGATTTTCATACCAGTCGGCGGCAAGCGCATTGCAATCAATAACGCCTTCGCCTATTATGCTGATATTGTTTTGATTATACGCGGTTAAAAGCGACGCAAAGCAATCCGCTTCTTCGCCTTGCCAAGTTCCGAAATTCTTTCCATCAATGCTTGCAGGAAGCACAGGATAATTACGCCTGTCGGTATCA
The DNA here is from genome assembly GCA_947175515.1 of uncultured Clostridia bacterium. Lineage (GTDB taxonomy): Bacteria > Bacillota > Clostridia > Christensenellales > Borkfalkiaceae > Coproplasma. Next base: position 20,289 of record CAMWNA010000007.1, read on the forward strand.
CCCAAAAGAATTGCGCCTTTATCTAGCCAAAGCGTTACCCCACTCTTCAAAAACAGCGGTCTTAATAAATATATTCCGGACGGAACGAAAACAGTGGAATTTTCGCCCGCACAGCTAACCGCCGCCGTAAACGCGCCTGTTTCGTCGTGAACACCGTCACCGCACGCGCCGAATGATTTAACGTTTAAAAACGCCGACTCGGACGGCGTAGAAAAACTAACAGCCTCGTTCAAAGCCTCCACTACATAGCTTTTATCGGGTTCAAGATAAAATACAGAAAAAACGTTGCGCCTTTCCTCACGCAATTTAACCCCGTTCAATTTTACAATAAATTTTTCGGTGTTAAAATACGGACTTGCGTTATTTTCCAGTTCAAATGTAGCACTGTGCGCAGTTAAAGCAAGAATTTTCATTTATTATACCACCAGAAGTCCGCCTGCCATTAATATAAACACAGTCACGAAGATTGTAATTATAGAACAAATACTCGTCCATACCACCAGCTGTGTTGCAAGCTGTTCGTCGCTTTTCATTTCCCCTGCCATAATCGCGCTTGAAACCGCCACCGGCGTACCAAAAAGCGCAATCAGTGTTGGGTATATATCCGAGCCGAAAGTAAACAAGCCCGTATATCTGCTTAAAAGAAAAGCAACTCCAATACCAATCAACGGAGCAACAACAATGCGCCATGCCGTGCCGACGACAATTTCTTTCGTCATACCTTTGACCGCTGAAAATTCAAATTGTCCGCCCAGAACTATTAACGCCAACGGTGACGCTATCGCTTTCAAGTCTTTAACTGCGGTATACAGAAATTTAAGTTGTTCGCTGAAACGGAATTTAACGACTTCGGATTCTACTCCGTTCACTTCAACTATTTTAGTGAAGTCCGCAGCCCGCTCGATTTCACGTATAGCAACGAACACAAGCCCCACAACCACGCCTATTATAAGCGGATTTTTTACAATGTTTAAAAGTATGCTTTTAATACTGTGTTTCGATTTTGCCGCTTTAACGCCTGCCGATAGCTCGCCTTGCGTTGCTTCAAAAACGTTTAGCTGTTCAACGTTTCCTTCAGTTTGATTGTCAGGCACTTTTTCATCCTCGGCAAAAATCGAAAGCGCAATAACAGCAAGAATATTGAATACGGGAATAGAAAAAGCTGAAATAATACCTGCCACACCGGTATCACCGCCTAACCGTTCAACTAGCGTCAAACCGATAATTGCAAAATTGCTCCTGAACGAGCATTGAAGAATTACCCCTCGACGGTTTTTCTTTTTAGTAGTAAAAATCGCCGTCAGCAAACCAAGCCCGAATATTACGCAAATTACTATAACTGAATACAATACTACGTCCCATCTTATATCCGCAAAGCTTTTCATTGAATCGTACACGTTTATAAAAAGCATACACGGAAGGCAGACTTTAAACACGAACTTATTGCCGATTTTAATAAAAGTATCGTTCAAAAATTTGAAACGCTTTAAAAGATAGCCCAATAAAATTAATAGAATTATGGGAACTACGGCATTTATTGAAGTTACTAAAATATCAAGCATTTTGCACCTTTATGTTTAGATTTGCTTTTGATTTTTGATTCTTAACATTATTGTTTGTCTTATTATGTCTGACATAATACTTTTTAAACCGCTAAAAAGTACACTTAAATAGGTAAAACGTCTTTCTTTTGCAAAACAACGACAACTGTTTAGGTAGAAACTCGCTAATTATATTATAGCATAACGGTTAAATTAGTCAATATAAAAGGCGGTCACTTTATAAGGACCGCCTTTTAATCGTCATTTTAATTAAACTATACCGTGAGCCATCATAGCTGTTGCAACCTTCATAAAACCGGCTATGTTTGCACCCATAACGTAATTGCCTTCAAAACCGTACTCTTTTGCCGCACTATCTATGTTATGATAAATATTAACCATAATATTTTTAAGCTTTGCGTCAACCTCTTCAAAGCTCCAGAACATTCTACCGGATGACTGCGCCATTTCAAGGGCGGAAGTTGCAACGCCGCCGGCATTCGCCGCTTTAGCAGGGAGGAACACTATACCGTTCTTCTGGAATACGCCAATCGCTTCAAGTGTAGACGGCATATTCGCGCCCTCGGCAACGTATTTAACACCGTTCTTAACAAGCGTTTTTGCCGATTCTTCATCAATTTCATTCTGCGTCGCGCAAGGCAAAGCCACGTCGCAGGGAACAGTCCATATGCCTTTGCAACCTTCAGTATACTTTGCTGTTTTAACCCTTTCGGCATATTCTTTTATTCTGCCGCGCTTTACTTCCTTTATATCTTTTATAACGTCAAGTTTTATCCCTTCAGCGTCGTAAATATATCCATCTGAATCATACATTGCCACAACCTTGGCGCCTAAACTCTGCGCCTTCTCACACGCATAAATAGCAACGTTTCCGGAACCTGAAATAACAACCGTCTTTCCTTTAAAACTATCACTGCGCACCTTTAAAGCTTCTTCCGTGATATATATAAGTCCGTAGCCCGTAGCTTCGGTTCTGACCAAGCTTCCGCCATACGTCAAACCTCTTCCCGTAAGCACGCCCACGTGTTCGTCACGGATTCTTTTATATTGCCCGAAAAGGTAACCGATTTCCCTTGCACCAACGCCTATATCTCCTGCAGGAACGTCGGTATCCGCACCAATATGGCGGTAAAGCTCCGTCATAAAGCTTTGACAAAACGCCATTACCTCCCTGTCTGACTTACCCTTGGGATCAAAGTCGGAACCGCCTTTTCCGCCGCCTATCGGAAGTCCCGTTAGGCTGTTTTTAAGAATTTGTTCAAGCCCCAAAAACTTTATAATAGAAAGATTAACATTGGGGTGAAACCTAAGTCCGCCTTTATAAGGACCTATAGCGCTGTTGAACTGAACGCGGTAGCCCTTGTTTACGTGTACTTTGCCGCTATCGTCCACCCACGGAACGCGAAACATTACCACCCTTTCAGGCTCAACAAACCTTTCCAAAAGTCCAGCCGCTTCGTATTCGGGATGCTTTTCAACAATCGGCGAAAGCGTAGATAAAATTTCCGTTGCCGCCTGATGAAATTCCGGCTCGTTAGGGTTTTGCTTTTTGAGATTTTCCAATACCTTTTCAACGTATTTCATTATAATAAAACTCCTTAAATCAGCTTACGCTTACTCACTTGCATATTTTATCATAGAATTAAGGCGTTTACAAACTTTAAAAGGCTACTCCGCAATAACAATTTTTTAGCACGCATATAATCGCAGATTATACGTTTCTACTTTCTGAAATATACCTTTTCCGCCGTGTTATAGAATATATCTTCCAGTTCTTTTTCAGTAAAAACATCAGATCTTATTATATAATCTTTTAAATGGGCATAGCTGTCACGCGCAAGATTGCACGGCATATCAGTACCGAACATAAGCCTGTCTGCACCAACTATGGCTTTTGCATTTTTAAGATGCTCCACCGCAGTGGGATACGGATATCTTTCGGGTTGCTGATTATGCGCCAGCGACGAAATATCAAAATATACGTTAGGCAACGCAAGCTTTTTCAGCGAAGTTTTTAAAAGCCCGATATCCTCTCTCTGCGGAGCCAATAAGTGACAGAATACGAAGGTCACTTGCGGAAACCTATCAACCGCGGAAGAAATTGCGTCAATCTGCCAGCACGGATTGCGCGGTCTGCCTATATCCAGAACTACCGTAAGCCCCCTTTCGCCAGCGTCGGCAAAACATTCGCGCATAACGGTTCCGTCAAGAAAAACCGGCGGACGGTTTGCCATTAATCCCGAACCGTTTGAAAGCTCAAACTTAACAGCTTTAAAGCCCAAATCATTAAACAGATGATTGCGTATTTCTTTTACTTTAACACAAAAAGGATCGTAGGTCGCGGCGCCCGTAAACCTAGACGGATATTTTTTAATAGCCGCCGCGGTATATCCGTTTTGAAACCCCAGCCAATTGCCTTGTAATAATACGGATTTTTCAACCCCGTTTTCATCCATTACGTTTAAAAGCGCTTCAGGCGTCACACCAATATCACCCAACTCAGGCGGAAACATCTGAATTATTTCGCCCGTTGCATACTGTGCTTTACCGCCGCCAACCGCCCTCAATTCGCCGCGTGACGTAAAACCTGAAATATATTGAACAATATGAGCGTGCGCATCTATTATTTTCAATTTTCACCTCTTAACGTTAATTAATTCTGAAATCACTATTTATTTTAACGCTTAAAAATTTTTAAAGCAAGCTATTATAGACGACAAAAACGCTTGATTTTTTCAGCATAATTTTATATCATAATAACAGTCAATAAAATGCAGAGATGGCGGAGTGGTCGAACGCGCACGACTCGAAAGATTATGAAGCCACCAAAAAACAAAAAAATTATATAATAAAATAATAAAAATATAGGTTTTTTTCGCAATTTTCACAATCGTACCCAATACGTACCCAAAATAAAAGCTCGCAATTATGCGAGCTTTTTTTATACTAATTTTTCAATAAACCAACGGCCGGAAAATGATTCGCGGTACAGCTCACGAACGCGCCCCTGCACCTGCACGGTGTAACGCACCGTCGGCGTGCTTCCGACGTGCCGTGGCGGAGCTTGGCGCTTGTCTGTAATTTTTGTAATTTCATACTGCTCGCCGTTCACCCACTCTATGGCAACGGGCTTCATATTACCGTCGGTATCGATATGCAAAATCATACCGACGTAAATCTTCTCATACTCTAACATAGTCGTAGTATGCGCAAAAAATGGTAAACAAAAATCAGTCCGTATAGGGCGAACGGCAGGGCAGCGGACTACCACTTTATTAGCCAATAAAGTGGAAATGCGTGGTAAGGGCAAGCGTAGCGCAGCACCCTTCCGCATTTGAAGAGCAATGGTAAAAAAAACAACGACCATTTAAAGCGCAAAACGGCTTCTAAAACTCAGCGCCGCACCACACCGTGCCGTCAAGGCGCGGTTGCTTAAAGTTTTATAAAAAAGGAAGTATATATTATATAGTAAGCAGCGTATAAATTTTGAAAATTTTACTTACTAATTTTTGAAAGCGTGATTTTCAAAAATTAGTAAGTAAACCAATAAAAAAATTCCTTCCGGCAATTGAGCCGAAAGGATAAAAAATTTTTAACGACTATAAGCGCAGAGTGTTCTGCGCTTTAAATTTTAAAATTCAGTTCGCCTGCACCTACTCATAACTCACCGTCCGGCGGCGGAGCGCCTCTGGCGAAGCAATTACACACGGCGCCGTTCGGAAAAATCAGCGTATCACGGCATTTAGGGCAAAGCACGTAGAAACTTTCGGAAAGCTCCGCCTCGTCGATTTTAAGCCGTTTTAACGCGGCTTTCCGGCGCTTTGTGTAATCGTCCATTTCCTGCTGTAACTTCGATAAATTGGGCATTTTGCGAAGTCTTGCAAACTCTAAACGCGGCAAAAGCTGTTTCAGTGCTTCTTCGCTCGTTCTGAACTCCATATCTGTTAAAGCTCGCGCCAAGGTTTTTTTAAGCGCTTCAGCACGTCTGTTTACACGTTCGCGGTATTCCGTCTGTACTGCTTCTTCAAAGTCTAGCGACGTTTGCGGTTGCGTTTGACCTTCTGACTGCTTGCCGCCGACGTTCTTCTTCGCCAACGCTTTTTCTATTGCCTTCTGCTTCTTTGCTTCTTCTCTGTTCAGCGCGCGGAATAGCGTACGGTTTATTATGTACTTACTTTTCCTGTATTGATTCTTCCCGACGCTCAAGCGATAGACAAGTCTGAACTTCTCGTCTGTGAGCTTGTCTATTGCCTTCTGCACCGTAGGAACACTCATATCGAGCGTTTCTGCAATATCGTTAGCGGAATACTCTTGCGGTGCTCTGTTACACTCTGAATTGAAAAACGCCGCGACTGACTGCTCTGCGTTCGTCAATGTTAGAATATTGTCTTCAATTATTATAGGACGCGTCATCCAAGCTTCGAGCTTATAATGTCCGCCGCTTGTGTAGTTATTTTCCGTATCGAATTGATAAGCGTCCTTGCGCCCTTCCTCGCACGTTATATAACCGTCTGCCGCGCCAATTTTCAATGCGCGACGTACAGTGGATTCCGAAACATTTAAATCGCGCTTAAACAGTTCAAGCGTACGCGTACAAAATGAACGCATACCGCCGCGGCGGACGGAAAAGGTGTAAATATCAGATATAACCTTTATCTGCCCGTATGCGGCTATTTTATGCGCTGTGCGCTTGCCCGTTCCCTTGTTGAACGTGCCGAACAGTTCAACCGGCATACGGTAAGTATAGTCAACCGCTGAAGTATTCAGTTGTTCCACCGCTGCCGTTGTGTTCACGTGCTACCTCTTTAAAATTATTCGGAACGTTCTGCACGTTCTTCTATCGTTTCGTCAAATTCGGGGTTTACAAATTTTGTGATTTCGCTCTTAAACCAAAGCGGAATTTTATCAAGTCCGCCATGACGGTTTTTTGCTACTGTAAGGTACGCCGTACCCTTGACTATATTGTTCTTTTGTAATTCGGCGTCCGTCGCGTACATATCCGGGCGGTTAATAAACATAACTATATCTGCGTCCTGCTCTATTGCTCCGGATTCGCGCAAGTCTGAAAGCTGTGGCTCCGTCGGTTCGCCGTTCTGGCGGCGCCGAAGCTGTGAAAGTGCCAAGACCGGCACGTCAAGCTCTTTTGCCATAATTTTTAAATCACGCGTTATCGAAGCCACTTCTTGCACACGGTTTTCCACGCCGCGTCTATCACTGCAACGCATAAGCTGTATGTAGTCAATCATTATCAGGTCAAGCCGACCGCCGTGCTTTGCTTTTATGCGGCGGCATTTTGAAAAGATTTCTGCCGGTGTAACCAAAGACGAATCGTCTATTATTATTTCGTGTTTCTCAAGCCGCGTCGTCGCCGCAACTATGCGCCGCCAGTCCTCTATGCTTAGACCACCTGCCGCAGCTTTACTCTGGCTTACTCCTGCCGAGCTTGCAACAAGACGCTCTGTTAACTGAAGCTTTGACATCTCAAGCGAAAACACCGCGCAAACGTTACCGCTTTCCGCAACATGCTCCACTATATTCATTGCCAACGAAGTTTTACCAATGCCGGGGCGTGCAGCTAACACTATAAGATTTGTTTTCTGTAAGCCGTTCGTAAGCCTATCTAAGCGGTTTATACCTGTCATTACTCCCCTGTAAGCATTTTTATCCTCTGTCAGCTTCTGCAGCTTTTCAAGAACGTCGGAAAGCACTTCGCCGACCGACGACGCGGCTGAAGTATCACTGCGTTTTGATACGCTGTAAATCTTATCTTCTGCAAAGCGCATAGTGTCCGCTTCATCGTGTCCGCTGCAGGCATACTCTGCTATATCGCGTGCAGAACGCGCCAAGCGTCGGCAAGTACTATCGCGTCGGACTATATCGTAATAGTATTTATAATTTGCTGTGGACGGTACGCATTGCACCGTTTCTGCTAAATAGCTTATCCCACCGGCTTTATCAAGCGTGCATGTACTTTCCAAGCTTCCTGTAACTGTAACAATATCTACCGGTTTGTGCGACGCATACACTTGCTTTATTGCAGTAAGAATATACCTGTGCGATTCCACGTAGAAGTCGTCGTCACTTATAAGCCCAATAACGTCACATAGCACTTCATTATCTAACAGCATACAGCCCAAAAGTGCCTGTTCTGCTTCCGGTGAATAGGGCATTTTCTGAGTTTCGGTTTTCATAGCTTATCCTTTTGTTTTTACTCGCCTTCCGGTGCTTTGAATACTTCCCAATTAATTTTGAAGTTCTCGCCGTCGGCTATAAGCACGTTACTGCCTACAAGCCGCTTAATGGCGCGGCGCACCTTGCTTTTATCTGCTTTCAACGTTGCCGCTAATTCAGTGAAATTTAGCGGCGCAAACTCTTCGCCATGGTCTTTATTTATACGCTTCAATAAATCGTATTCAAAGCCGCATAAGCGGTTGAAAAGCTCTTTAACGTCTATTGCTTTACGCATTACCCACCTCGCTTATTGTTAGCTGGACTGTAGCGCTCTGTTTGACCCGTGCGCCCTTACAACCCGTTGACCGGTGTTGTAGGGCGTGTGCAGGGCAATAACACGCTTTACCGCCACGCGCTATCGCCCAGCCGAAGTCTTGCGCTTCTTTCGGTTTTGAGTATTCCTTTTTAATTCCACAGTCCTTACAAGTAAACCGATAAAACTTCTCTATGTATTTCACTTCATCTGCTTCTGCCATAATGTACCCCCCCCCCTTTATTTAATCTTCTTCCTCGTCATCGTCACTGTCTTGCTGTTCAAGCTCGTCTAGCTCCGTACCGTCATCTTCCGGCTCTTCGTCTTTGTCGTAATCTTCGGATTCTAATTCATAAAGCTCGTTCAGCTCCGCGCCGTCCTCGTCCTCGATTTCTTCCGGCGGCACAAAAAGCTCTTCAGCGTTTGTGCTTTCATAACATTCGGGGGCTTGCACATCCATATTGCAAATTGCCCACGGCGCATTTTCTTCCATATCCGCTTCAAGCTGCGGTGCGGCAAGCTCAGGAACGCCGCGCTTGCACTTCAATATCTCGGATATAAGCCGCAAAACGGTTATATCGCTTGTCCGAGCTTTCCTATCCTCGATTTCGCGCCTGCAGCACTCTATAAGCCTTTCCGTAAGCTCGTACGCCGCATTCCGGCACTTCTTGCCGCGTACGCTTGTACTGACCGTTTCAACCAATTCGTCTTTTAACTTAAATAGCGTTTTAAAGTCTTTCCTTTCGTATGTGGTCTGTATATTTTTTAATGCGCTCTTCAATATCTCTGCTTTTTTCTTGCGTACACTGTTCAACGTTGTTGCTTTCAAAACTTCGTATATTTCTTCAAACGTTTCAATATACTCTTCTGCGTCGCCGTACAAAAACAATTCCAGACGGGCTATATTTTCACGCCGCACTGCATATTCCGTTTCGCGTTCAAGCTCCGCTTCTTTCATGCATAACAACATTGCCGTATTTGGTGTTGTTATCTTACGCTTAAATAACCCTTTCCCCCTGCGCTCAACTACATAATCCGGAGTCATTTCGTGTTCATTAATGATATGTACATAATCGCTCTGTCTTCCGGATATAGAATACCTTTTCTGAAGTTCGGTTATCTCGCTTTTATATGATTCGTACAGCACGCTTTCCATAAGCGACCGCATTTCTTCTCCTGCGTTGACCGTACCATTGTTCATATCATCTAACATTTCATAATAGGCTCTGTATGTTTCAATAAGTTTTTCACGCGGTATATAAAACCTTTCACCTTCCGCAAGCTCGAATTTCGGAAGATTTGCCCGACGTTCGCGTTGTATCGCAAGCTTAGCTGCTTCCTGCTGCGGCGTCCCTGCAGGTTCACCATTATATATTGACGTTATTTTTGCTTCATCATGCTGCACGTTTTTTTACCTCTTGCACTATCGATTGCTTTTTTACTCTATACCAGTCAGGCCGCGACGTATCATATATGTCGGCTGTTTTACCAATAAGCGTTTTTGCCTCTTCCCTGCTTAATTGCTCATAATCACTATATCCGGCGCCCACAACATCTGCAGGCACAAAATCTGTTATGCAATTCCGGCTCTCAAAACATCTGAATATATTACCCTCGTACTGATACGTCGTTCGCCTGTAATTCGAAGTTTTATTGGCAAGGTACGCTTCATAGTCCTGCAACGAATAGAACTCGCGACAATACCATGTCGAACGTATTACCCTGCCGTAGGCGTCTTCATCGTTTATCATTCCCTGTACTTCTATAAATCTGTTTGCATTCGCGCGGATATTCAAATCAAGCGCTTCGCCGCGCTGCGCGTCAATTATTATAGATAAATGATTATGACCGTGAGTTTCAAAGTATCGGCTTACGTTATCCGGCATTGACGAGCTTTCGCGTCCGTCCCAGTACTTTCTCGCTTCCGTTATATGCAGACAGCTGCACGGACGCACCAATTGTAGTTTATCCGATGTTTGCGGCGTGGGTATCCCTAGTCGATACGGGTTTATCCAGTACGGCTCATATACCTTTTTATACCCCGTAGGTATATGTATTTCATAATTTGAATACAAAGGCGCTCTATCCGGCAACGATAATTTATATTTCCTTGTCGCATTTATTTCATTTGTTATCTTTGCACTTCGATACTGTAAAATACGCCCTTGGTACATTAGCTCTCGGAACATAAACAAAGTATTAAGCGCCGTTTTGCCTGCGCGCGGTTTGCCTACTATCTCAATTATCATTTATATTTTTTCGCACTTGCTTCTTCTTTCAGTAATTTAACCGCTTGATCCACACTATGCTCACGATAAAATTTCATAGGTTTTCTAAAAGCCAAATTACGAGCTTCTCCACTTTTTAAAAGCTCTTTTACTTTCATAAAGTTTTGCACACTGCAATTCAAATCGGCTTGCGTTACTGCTTCGCGTCTTGTCCGCTTAATCGGTGCTTTGTTGGCTTCTGATATCGAATCACTCATTATCTTTGGTTGTTCCGCTTCTGACGGAAACAGTTTGTGATACTTTTTATCCTTAACAAGTGCAGACTTACGTTTGCCACCGAAAAGACTTTTATTGTTGCTTACCCATATATAACCGCGAGGTGCCGTCAGCGCGCCCTTTATTGGCGTCCAATCTTTCGGCAGTCTTTTTAATACTTTAACTTTGTATTCGCTACTTAGCCCCTCGTTCATGGTTATATACTGTTCACCTGCTTTTGGTTCTATAACTGAATTTTTCTTTCTACCAAACATAAATTTTTGCTCCTTTAATATTAAACTTTTTAAGCCGTTGGTATATAATAGTGTCTTAAAGGCAGATACATCTAGGTGTTTCAACTCGCGTCAACCGAATAGGGGGCGCGGATTTTTTATTATCGGCATTTTTTGCTTCTCCTTGTTGACTTTTTAAACACATTGTGATATTATCTTTCTAGAAGAGGTTATTAGTTCGCCTTAAGGCTTGAACGGTGCGAATAAGTGGGCTTGCCCACTCGCAACCTTTTCTTATTTTTTGCCCTGCGCTTTTTTGCCGGGCTTTTTCTTTTTCTCGTTTTTATCTATAATTTCCTGCACGGTCTGCTTATCTTTGCCGGATAACTTCCAGCCTTTAAGTTTCTTGTTCTTCGTTCCTTTTGGTACTTCTTTTGTCTTCGGCTGTACATATGCCGGTTTAGTATTACCCGGCTCCGGATTCTTTTCCAATTTAATATTTAACACTTCGTTAGTCGTACTTGCCGAAGTCACGCCCAACACCTTATAAACGTTCCCTTTTTCGTCGTAAACGTATGACGGGTGCCCCGTTGTTTCTTTGCTATGAAATCTACGAAAATGGCGTTGAAAACGTTTCTTTTCCGTTATATTTTTCTTCAATTCTTTATCTTCTGATTTTTTCATTCTTTTGCTCCGGTTATATTAATTTCTTAACATCTATTTCCGCGTCGTTCGCTATGTAGCACGTTCGTGTACGCTTTACGCCTTTGTACTTGTCTTTAAGCTTGTCCGCGTAATCTTGCGCGGTTTCTTTGCTTTTAAAGCGCCGTCGGCTATATGCTACGCGTCCGCTCTCATATACGATTAATACAAACCAGTAACCCATTTACTTCACCGCCTTTGCGTCTTTATGCGCAACGGCTTCCGCGGTCTGATACGCTGTTACTTTAGGCAACGGCGGCGCCGTAAATAAATAGTATTTATAGCGCTGCATATTTGCAGCAAAAAAGTCTACGTGCGCCTGCAGTACTTTGTAATGCTTGTATTGCATATCGTATTGCAGCACTTGAAAGCCTGTCGGCAATTCATTTATTTCGTTCAGATTAACTTCGTATTGTATCTGCACTATACTTTTCATACTTTGCACCTCTTATCCCTGATATTCAGAATATCAAAGGTAAACGCAACGTAACCGGTTAAGCCGGCATTCGTTAAGTCGAATACTTCTTTGATTTTTATTAGACAGTCACGTCCTGTATATTGTTCTTCGGTGTAGCTGTCGCACGTTGTTCTGCTGCACTTTTTCGGCTGACTAAAATAATCGTTGCCGTTGCCGTCAACGTCCCAATTCTCTTTATTGTGCAAGCACAAATATTTATCAGGGCATTCGGAGAAATTAACGCTGCCTGTATACTCTTGCAAAAGTACTTTTTCTCCGGTTTGGTAGTTCTCGTCGTTCTCTCTGATTTCAAAAGGCTTTTTGCCTTCTATCAATGGTTGGAAGTATTCAGGATATATCTTTTTATGGTGTATTATCATTTTTCAATTTCCCTATATGAAAGTAAATCAGGTTGATAGTTCATATAAATCTTTTCCGTCCGGTGCTTGCCTGCTTGCGCTATCGTTTTCTTCTCGGCCGTATACCAATCTTTCAAATATTTGTTGTACAACTCATTATCATAAGCCGACAAACACACTTTCGATTTGCTTTGCTTTATAAGCTCCAATAGCTCTATATGCTGCTTTTCTGTCATTTCGCATTTATACATATTCCGCTTTCGCAAGCTCTGCAAATACGGTGGATCAAGGTATAACAGCGTTTCCGTATCGTTGTAACGTTCTATTAAAGTCAGCGCGTTTATGTTCTCTATTTGCGCGTCCTTCAGGCGGCCGCATATCTCAAATACCGCGTCGGGTAAATCTTTCCACTGTGCCGCTGTTCGTGGGCTGTTATACGTCTGGCTGTTCCGCCAAGTATTTTTATTTGCGTTCGTAGTTCCGTAACTTTGGTGATGACGCACGAGCGTGCGCCGTGCACGTTCTATTTCATCCGTTGCCGGCTCATTGCAAGCCCTGTACTCGTCACGCGCCCAAGGGGTTAACGCAAGCGCGGCCGCAAGCTCCGCCGGACGCTCACGTACAACTTTAAACAGATTGACTATATCGCCGTTTATATCGTTTATCGTTTCTATGTATGACGGCTGTTTATTGAAGAACACGCCGCCGCTGCCAAAGTAAGGTTCGCAATATACCTTGTGCGCCGGCAAGTGTTGTATTATCCATTCAGCTATCCGCCATTTTCCGCCGGGATATTTTAGTATAGTTGTCATATCAAGTCTTTAAATCATAATCGCAGGCACGCCTGATTCTATCATTTTCTCATATATGTACTGCGTTGCTTTCACGTCCTCAAGCGCGTCGTGGGCTTTAAACTCATAGCCATAATAGCTCGCCGCCGTGTTTAGGGTTTGCCAGCGGTAATCTTGGAAATAATCGTTCCACTCTCCGTAGACTTCTGCAAACATTAGCATAGGGTCTATAAACGCTGTTACCGGCTCCGCGTCGTAATTGCGCAACACCTCGCGCTCGAAGGCGGCGTTATACGCCACGACCGCCGCAACGCTCTCTATAAGTTCTAACAGCTTCGGCAAATAGCCTTCGAGGAACGTCGGACAGTCTTTTACCATTTCGGGGCTTATTCCGTGAATTGCCTGCGCCTCTTCCCAGCTCGTCGCCCGTTCAGGGCGGCAATAGCCGCTCATAAGCGTTTCGCCTTTATCGTTAATTACCGACACTTGCAAAACTTCGGGGTCTTCATAAGGCAAACCCGTTGTTTCAAAATCAAGTACGATATATCCGTTTCTGTCGTTCATTTCTTTTCTCTCTTTAAACGCGCAATTATTTCAGATACTGTTTCCGGAACATTAACCGTCTTTTCTTCTATATCAGTCGATTCATTAATACATTTAATCAACTTATTGATTGTTTCTTTATCTATCAAGCCGTGCGTATCTTTCGTTATAGTTCTTTTCAAACTGTCCAAATACAACTCCACTCTTGAAGCAAGAAAAACCCTAAGCTCCAAGTCTGACGCTGTACATAAAGTTGTTCCATTAGCTAACCCAATTAAAGCTAACATATCAGTCTTGAACTCGCACACAGTTTTGCCGCCACGCATGATTTTAATTTCGTAAGGCTCTAATTTCATTCTGTCACCTTGTGCGGCGCGTTCAGCCACTCAATTAATTTGCTGCGCGTCATTGATAGAAACTTTGAGCTTTCGCCGCGGAACGGGTAAACATTGAGTATCTTAACCAAAAGCTTATTTATAAGCTCATCGTCCGGCAAGGTCGCCAGATACTCGCGGTTTGTTTGTTGACGTCGCGGCGACAATCCGGTTGTACTATGATTTTTCGCATATGCGAAAAATTCCTCGTCCGGCTCGTCAAGTTTTTCGGAAGGCTCGCTTGATACCGTTACTTTTTCCTTTTCGGCTTTCCATTGTAAGTAATGTTCTTTCTCGTCCTCGTTCAGATACTCGTCCGCGGTGATAAGCCTTGATATGTTGCCGGCAACCACAGTCCATGGTAAAACGATTTTTCCGCCGCTCTCACGGTGTATGGTGAACGTTTTACGATTAACTTCGATATATGCGCACCTGCTACCGCTGTCGCAATACTGTTCCTGCACAAACTTTACAAACTCCGCCTGCGTCGGGTTGCTGTGATAATATTCAACTATATCGAATTTACCATTATACACTCCGTTGCCGAGCTTTATGCTTTGCTTTATAAGCTCGTCATCTGTCATTGGTAAAGCATTTTCGCCGTGCAGACTTCGCATTGTTGCTCGCCATGCCGCCCAACGCTCCTGCTCTGACTCTGATTCTTCCAAATTTCCGGAATCTTTAAGCTCGTCTTTATCTCGCGGTTCCGCTTCTGTTTTTCCACCTAGGTGGAAAATTTCTTCTTGCGGTTCCTTATCTTCGGTTTCCTCATCAAGCAGCGGTGGAGCTTTTAAAACCTGCCTTATTTCCTCATTGCTTATGGCGCTTACGCTCGTCCAACGGTTCCATTCCTTTATAATTTTGCGCACTTCTTCTTTTGTTGCCTTTTCTGGCACAATTGCCGCTAGCCTATAATTATCAAAATCGTGCTTCGAGCGGCTCATTTCCAATAGCTGCGTTTGATTATATTTGTCAAAACGCTCGTCTATATTCATCGGGCAGTCTTTATCGTGCGCAAATCGCCATATCTGCATTAAGTTATACGTTACTGTACTCTTAAAGCCGAATTCCTTTTCCGCAAGCTCTTCTATGCTTTGATAACCTAATTCTTCATAATATTTTGACTTGTTCGCTTCCACAAGCCTAAATCCTATTTTTATAAAGCTGCGTCTTATGTCCTTTAATTCTAGGTTTGTATAGCGTATAAATGCCTGCGCTAGGCTCTCTTCAGAACTGTAAATTGTGCTTTTGCCCTCTGCGGTTAAATATGTCATTTCGCCACCTCACACCTTTATCCGTGCCGACAACGTTTCAAGCTTCAAGCCGGGAAGTCCTACGGCATAATATTCGCCGTTGTATGCTTCAATACTCGTGCGCACCCATTTTCCGCATAGCTTAAGCTGCACACAAGCGCCGCAGTGCAGCTCGTAGTTTTTAACTTCAAATCTACCGTCGGCGTTTATGCGCAGCTCTCCTTCTATGTATCCTTGTTCCTGTTTCTGTTCCACTTTTACTACCTACCTTTTGTTTTTTTATTCTACCTTCCGCAACTCCGCCGCCGACACGCTGCGGCGGAGCCACAAAAGGTAATAGTTGCCGGCGCACAGATTTCCCTGCTTGCCGACGTATTAAGCCGCAGTTTGCGGCCTGTTTTTTTGGTTTACTGCGCTTTTGTCTCTCTCCTTTGTTCGTGTTCTAACTGTAGTGCCGTTTTAACTTTTGTCGGTTTGGTTTGCGCCGGCGGAGTTGCCGCACTTACTGATTTTATTTCTCGGCGTTTAGGTTTTTGCGTTTTTGCATTAGCGTGCGGTTGCTTTGTGCCGTTGCAATAAACGATTGGCTGCGGTTCTTTCTCACTTTTCACCGCATTGCTTATAATGCGTATCGTACCGATTCCGATAGGCACAAGTAACGGAAACGGCGACGGCATTACCGCACACAATATTCCAAGCGCCATAAACACGATTTCTATGAATACCCGAAGCGCTTTCCGGTGTTTCCTTTTCCTGTCCTTTTTCACGGCTTTGCTTACTCACCCTTATGCTTTCTGAATTCTTTAATTATAAGCAGCACACTTAATATTGCCGCGCCTATGAGTGCGCCTATCCATAACCATAGAAACGGACTTACTAACACCGCCAGCGCCGGAACCTGTCCGGCAAAATAGCCGAAAAGCTTCCACAATATCATAAAAAAGATAAATATTACTATTAACGCTATCGTCAAGCCTTTCATTTCTTCTTTCCCTTCTGCTTTTTCTTGTTCGCCGCCTCTCGTTGCGCCTTTTCTTCCTTACGCTTCTTTACCGCGTTGGATATTGCCTTAAACGGTGGGGTTATAAGTTTATTTATCAATTTGCCGGCGGCAGGGAAAATTACGCATATTACAACGACCGCAACAATTATTACCGTTAGCGCGATCACAAGCCACTGCCACCACTGTACTTTTCCGAGTATCGATTTGCCTTTATTTAGTAAGTCTTTGAGTGAAGAACTGATTTTGTCCTTAACGTCGTTGATTTTGTCTTTAACGTCGTCCCAGAAGCCGCCGCCTTCGTCATAGACGATGTCGCTTGTTCCGCCGATATTTGATACCACGCCGAGGTTGTACACCTCGCCGTCAGTTATGAATTTTAGCCTTAACACCGTTACATCCGATACTTCCGTGTAATGATATAGGTTTCTCCCGAATATGGCGCCGCCGGTGACGTAGTTTAACCAACCGAATACGCCGCCGGTATCGCTTTCATATTGAGTTTCATAGTAACTTAAAACCCATTGCTGCTTTTTGATTTCGCTTTTAAGTTCGTCCGGGAGCTCTGAAGGGAAATTGTCTACGTACTCTTTAGCCGACATTATCCTGTCCCATGTGCGTTTTTCATTACTCCAGTGGTTGCCGCTCGTTCCGCCTTGTTCCTTATACTTTACAGTTTTTGTTTCACTATGCCACTCGCCGTAGTCAGGGTGGTCGTATATTCCAACGTCAACCGAACGATATTTAAACGACACGTCCGCTTCAAGCAGCTTGTCTATTCTGACGTCTGTCGTAAACGCTATAAAATGACTGTCACAGGAATACTTCGATACAAAGTTATACCCGTCCTTTACTCGCACGGATTTGTAATATAAGCCCGTAAGCTCTACTACGTCTACCTCTTCCATTGAGTAAGTAACGGTGCCGTTCACCGTTACCGCCGTCCAAAGCTGCGCAAATTTTACTGCAATTCTTTTGTATTGGTTTCCGCTTATAGTGCCGCCGTCTGCCAGCTTGTCGTACCTGCGGTGTACGGCGGTTATGTTGTAATAGCGTGTTGCGTTCTCTTTGACCGTAAAGCCTTCGACTTTGTATTTAAGCAGTGTGCCGCGACTGTTAAGTAACGTTACGGCATAATCTCTCATATCGGCAGCTTCAATATCCGGCGAAAATCTTATTGACGTAAGCGTTAAGTCGAGTGCTCCGGCGCTCGGCTGATATATGTATAATAAAAGCTCGCCCTCGTCGCTTTCGGCTATCTGAATAAGCCGTATAGAATAATCATTTGTGTTCTCCGGATAATCTGATAGATTGAAATTCTTATCCTTGCTTAAATCGTCTACTACAGACGAATATGCGGAACCGGGGGGGGGGGCAACCCCGCCCCCGCGAGCCGAGAAGATTATAGGTGGGGTTTAAACCACAGGCGCGGGCGCCCCTAGTAAGCGGGTGGGTCGGGGGGGGGGGCG
>CAMWNA010000008.1 GCA_947175515.1 uncultured Clostridia bacterium
CGCGTGGGGGCGGTGATGTGTTAAATAGACAGATCATGTGGAGTTTTGTTTTAATATTTTCACCCCCCCCTTAATTATTTATTTTTCAATAAAATTAACGTCAGAAATATCTAATCTGTCAAGCTTAACCATCATACATCTTTGGAAAGGCATTGTTGCATCCTTTTTATTTGAATATTCAAGCTTATAATAAATTTTTAAAGTTTTATCTTCCAAAGCCGTCTTTTTTAAATAATATTCTCTGTATGGATACATATCACCAAAAATATGAAGCAAAACCATTTCCTTATCGAAATCAACGGAAATAGGACAGGCGGTAAAGATATTTTTAAATTGGTTTTCTTCGGTTATTATAAACGACCTTGATGACGGCGAATTTTTGTCATAAATATATTCTTCGGGCGGTTCATCGGAATCGTCGTCCTCAACATAATCGTCGTTAAGATAATAGGCTTTAACTCTGTTTTCCCTTAAAAAATCTTCGTCTATCCACTCTTCTACCCTGCTGTACATTACTGCATTGTATTTTACGTTGCAGCCTGACAAAATACTCAAACACAAAAGCGTACATATTGCTATTAATATTATTTTTTTATTCATAAGCTCTCCTTTTCATAAATTAATTCAATAAAAAAAGCGCAAAATAATCACCGAGATTTCTTTTGCGCTTAAAATGTATTATGCATTGGTGTATACCTCCTTTTTATATTTTATTAATACACAGAACTTTATGCCTGTCTCCTTTAATACCTTATTTACATTTCAATATTACCATAATCCGGTAAAAGTGTCAATACCCGCTTTAAAACATATAATAAGAACAGTTTGATTGATAAAGATGAAAAAAAGGACGGAGCAAACCGTCCTTTTATATTTATAAATTTAACTTAGCCAGAGATAGGCAAGCGCGACCATTGCGCCGAGCGCAAGAATAACTATAACGAAGAAAGGGGCGTACGCCGCGAACGCGCCGCGCACCATTTGCCAGTATTCCTTTCTTGAAATTTTATGGCGCACCCTTTTTTCGCCGTTATTTTTTTTCCTTGACGGGTCGTACCAACGGAAACCGTCAATATTCATATCGGCGAAGGTCGTTTCTATATCGAGGTCATCGTCCTTCCTATTCTTTCGGGACATCTTTTACCTCGGATTTCGCCGGTTTTTTAGCGGCGGGCTTTTTCGCCGCAGGTTTTACGGCAGGGGTCTTCTTTGCCGCGGGCTTTTTCGCCGTTACGGATTTAGTTGCAGTCGTATTTTTTGCCGCAGGCTTTTTGGTTGCGGCTTTTTTTGCAGGCTGCTTTTGCGCCTTTTCTGCCGGAACCTCTTCAACTGCCGCCATAGCTATTTCGTCAGCGCCCGAAGTTACCGGTACGGGAGGATTGAACGCTTCGTCAACCGCTTCAACGGTTATATCCTCAATCGTGCGGCGGTTAACGGGTTTTACTTCCTCAACAGGCTCTTCCGCCTTTTCTTCCGACTGCTTATTGCGTTTGAATAAGGACTTAACCTTATTTACAACCGCGTGCTTAACTTTACCCGTCCAGCCCTTCCACTTGGGGGCGTTTTCAATAGCTTCGGCTTCAAGCTGGTCGTTTACGTCCGCCTGAATTAAAAGCTGCTTGTTTTCCTCCGCAGTATTATAGAGATGGCACGCACAGAAATGACCCTCCTCAACCTCTTTATAAAGTGGAGCTATGCGCGAACAGATTCCCATACAGCTTTCGCAGCGGGTATGGAATTTACAGCCCTTGGGAGGATTGACGGGCGAGGGAATATCGCCCTTTAAAATAATTCTGTTCATCTTCACGTGCGGATTGGGCACGGGAACAGCCGAGAACAGCGCGCGTGTGTACGGGTGCAGGGTATTATTGAAAATCGCGTCCTTACTGCCGTACTCTACCATGCTGCCTAAGTACATTACACCGACTTCGTCGGAAATGTGTTTAACGACGGACAAATCGTGCGAAATAAACACGTAAGTGAGCCCGAGCGTTTTTCTCAGCTCGATGAGCATATTTATTATCTGCGCCTGTATCGATACGTCAAGCGCGGAAACGGGCTCGTCGCAGATAACCAGTTCCGGCTTTAATGCAAGCGCACGCGCAATACAGATACGCTGTCTTTGTCCGCCCGAAAATTCGTGCGGATAGCGTTCAAAGTAGTGCGGTTGAAGTCCGCACATTTGCATTACGCTTAAAACGTAGTCGTGATATTCCGATTTGGAAACTATTTTATGCTGTTTTGCCGCTTCGCCGATAATTTCACCGACGGTAAGTCTTGGTGACAAGCTTGCGTACGGGTCCTGAAAAATCATCTGCATATTGGGGCGCAGTTTATCAAATTCACGGTTCTTTAAGGCGGTTACCTTCTGACCCTTGAAGTACACTTCGCCGCCGGTTACGTCGTAAAGGCGGAGTATGCTTCTGCCCATCGTCGTTTTGCCGCAGCCGCTTTCGCCGACTATTCCAAGCGTTTTACCCTTCTGCAATCTGAAAGAAACGCCGTCTACAGCCTTCAAAAACTTTATGGGTTTGCCGAAGAAGTTAGTATCTACGGGGAAGTACTGCTTTAAATCCTTAACCTCTAAAAACGCGTCGTTTTCGGGAAGGTTATTTTCTAACTCAGCCATTTTTCACCTCCGCGTCTTTTTCATACAGATAGCAGGAAACGCTGTGCGTGTCCGTCACCTTCATAAGTCTGGGATATTCGCCCGAGCATTTGCCCATACACTTTTCGCATCTGTCGCGGAAATAGCAGTAATCGGGCATATTTATGGGGTTGGGAACGAAGCCGGGGATACAGTACAGTTCGTCAACTTCGCCGTCT
Source organism: uncultured Clostridia bacterium (assembly GCA_947175515.1). Lineage (GTDB taxonomy): Bacteria > Bacillota > Clostridia > Christensenellales > Borkfalkiaceae > Coproplasma. The sequence goes on from CAMWNA010000008.1 coordinate 2,827, forward strand.
ACGGTGGGTTTGCTCTTTTGCAGACCTATCGTATAAGGGTGCAGAGGGTTATCGAAGATGTCCTCCGCGGTGCCCATTTCTATTACCTTACCTGCGTACATAACGACGACGAAGTCAGCCATTTCGGCAACCACGCCCAAGTCGTGCGTGATAAGCATAATAGAACCGTTTATTTTGCCTTTGATTTCCCTTAACAAGTCCAATATCTGCGCCTGAATAGTAACGTCGAGCGCGGTAGTCGGCTCGTCCGCGACGATAAGCTTGGGATTGCACAAAAGCGCGATAGCAATCATTACCCTTTGGCGCATACCGCCCGAAAGCTCGTGCGGATATTTTTTGTACACGCCTTCGGGGTCGGCAATTCCTACAAGCTTAAGCATTTCAATGCTTCTTGCCTTGACCTGCTGTTTGGAAATACCTTCAATATGCAGTCTGCCTACTTCGTTAAGTTGGTTGCCTATTGTAAACACGGGATTTAAAGAAGTCATCGGCTCTTGGAAAATCATTGAAATTTCCCTGCCGCGGATTGAGCGCATAGCTTCGGTGGGCATTTTCGCAATATCCACTACGCGGCTTTCCATTTCGTAAGTATTTCCGCCGAGCGCGTTCTTCTTGATTATCGGCTTGCCTTTTGCGTTGAGCTTTACCTTCTCTTCTCCGTTCTCGTCGGTTTCGGTTTCGTATACAGGAATTTTTCTGCCGCGCGAGTCGCGTTTAAAGACGTCGGCGCGGAATCGGATTGAACCGCTGACGATTTGTCCGCTTGGAGCCTGAACGAGCTGCATCATTGAAAGCGAGGTCACGCTTTTGCCGCAGCCGCTTTCGCCGACTATGCCGACGGTGGAGCCTGCGGGAACGGAGAACGTTACACCGTTAACTGCCTTTACGGTGCCCGCGTCCGAGAAAAAGTAAGTGTGCAGGTCTTCGACTTCAACGATATTTTTATCGTCCTTCATTTCGGTAGTGTAGTCGTCAACCTTAACCTTGCGTTTTTTCTGCTTTTCGAATTTGCGGATTGCTTTGGAATTTTCCCTTGCAATCTGCCGCGACTCCTTGCGGGAGATATAATGTTTTTTCTTATCTTGCGTCTTTTCGTTCGCCATTTGTTACCTCTTCATCTTGGGGTCGAACGCGTCGCGCAGTCCGTCGCCCACGAAGTTGAATGCGAGAATTGCAAGCGTTATACATATACCTGCGCCCAGCCAAAGGTTAGGATAATAATTCCTGTACCGTGACTGCGAAGCAAGCTGAATCATATTGCCCCAAGTTGCGGTGCCTATCGGTGCTCCTATGCCCAGATAGCCGAGCGTGGCTTCCATAAGTATTACGCTGCCCAAGCCCAAAGTCATAAATACTATTAACTGCGGTATTACGTTGGGCAGTAAGTGCTTGAATATCTTTTTGCCCGTTGAAAGTCCCGAACACTTCGCCGCGAGCATAAATTCCTGCTCCCTTAAAGAAAGTATCTGACCCCTGACTAGCTTCGCAACGCCCGTCCAGCCCAATAGGGTTAGTACGAGCATCATATAGTATAGTTTGGAAATAGTTACTATTCCCAGCGAATCAAACACCGCGCCTAATATAAGCATTATAGGAAGCGACGGTATACAGCTTAGAATATCTACTATACGCATTATAAGCTGATCGACCCATTTGCCGAAGTAGCCTGCAAGTCCGCCTAACAGCACGCCGAGAAGCGTTTCCAACAGCACTACGACAAAGCCTATCGTAAGCGATACCCTGCCGCCGTACATCAGACGCGTGAAAACGTCGTTGCCGTCATAGTCGGTACCCATCCAGTGGTCGGCGGTTATTCCGCCCAAGCTGTTGTAGGGCAGAAGGTTGCCGTCTAACGTTACGTCGTACGCTTCGTAAACAGTGCCGTCCTCGCCCACGTAAGTAATGGGAATATAAGTACCGATAAGATTGATATGTTCGTAGTCCTTAACCGAGCCGCCGTTGCCGCTCCATTTGGAGAAAACGGGACCCAAAAACGAAAATGCAAACAAAGCAATTAACGCCACCAAACCGATGACGGACAGCTTAGAGCGGAAGAACCGCTTTAAAACAGTCATACCGGGAGAAAGAACCTTTGCTCTTTCAGTCAGGTTTTCGCCGTGCAGGTTGTCGTTGAAGTTGTTGTTAGCGCCGCTTACTGGTGCGACGTCTTCCGCTTCGGGAACGGCGTTTTGCAGTATTTCTTTATTTTCTTCCATAACGTCCTCCCTTATTTCCCCAGCTTTACGCGGGGGTCAACCACTACGTACATTAAATCTGCAAGCAAAGTGCCCAAGACCGTAAGCACGGCTATAAACATATTGTAGCCCATTGCCAGAGGTACGTCGCCTATTTTCAACGCGTTATACGCCGTTTGTCCGATACCGGGGATGTCGAATACCGTTTCTGTTATCATAGCTCCGCCGAACAGCATAGGAAGCGTTGACGATAATACGGTGATAAGGGGAATGAGCGTGTTCCTGAAAACGTGCTTGTAAACTACCTTTCCTTCCGAAAGACCTTTAGCGCGCGCCGTCCTTATGTAGTCGGCGTTGAGCACTTCAAGGGTATTAGTTCTAGTATACCTCATAAGCGAGCCGATATCGAGGATTACCATTACGAATATCGGCAGGACAAGGTGCCACGCCATATCGCCGAAGCGGGCGAACGCGCTTGCGTCGTGGGGAAGTCCGGAAGAAACCAGACCGCCCGTTTCAAACCAGCCCAGATCGACGGCAAACCATTTAATAAGCATATTGCCGAGGAAGAAGGACGGGAACGCCATACCTATCATACAAAGCACGGTTACGGTGTAATCGACTTTGCCGTATTGGTTGCAAGCGCACTTGATACCCAAAGGTATTGCGATAAGCATTTCTATAATGAGCGAAACGAAGGAAATACCGAACGAAATGCCCATTCTGTCTTTTATTATCGTTTCAACCTTGATGTTGTACTGGAAGGAGGTGCCCATATCGCCCTTTAAAAAGCCGGTGAGCCAACCCCAGTATCCTTTTAGAATTCCAAGAAAGCTATCGTCGTCCAGACCGTACAGTGCAAGCAGACGCTGCAATTCCTCTTCCGAAATACCGCCGTTATTGGACATCTGTGTTGTTACTTTATCCACGATGTAGTTAACGGGCATTAGACGGATAAGGAAGTATATCAGTATCGATATTCCGAAAAGTATCAGAACGGCGATAAGCAATCTTTTTATAACGTATTTTGCCATTAAAATTACTCCGGTGTGTTATCGGTTTACTTTACGTAGTCAATATTCCAAATCATATCGAACGGGCCGATATAGTGGTTAGCGTTCTGAACGAGTGTGCCGCCGTCTATAACGTTTTTGTTATATACGCACAGTTCGCTCCTCTGATAGGTGGGGAATTCAACGGCAAGCTCCATTACGAGGTCAAGGCATTCCGCATAAATAGGTGCGCGAACGTTTTGGTCGATGCTGTTTCTGCCCTCCTCTATCTTTGTACTGAGCTGAGTAATGATATTGTACTCGTAAGGCCATTCTGAGGAAGCCGTTAAAATATTCTTGTAGTTCCAGTTGTTTACGCTGGTTGCGCCGCTGTCCTTATGGTAAACCTGATACATATCGGGGTCAGACGCCGATGACCACGCCGCCGCCCATACAGCAAGGTTACCCGAAGTCATCTTCTTCAACGCCTGCAAGTCAGTTTGTACCGTAATATCGAAGCCGATTCCGTTGAGGATATCGCGCGCGTTATTGAACATTGCGTACGCAGGGTGGTCAGTGGTTTCGCCTGCAATAGTAAACGTGAGCTTGAGCTTTGTGCCGCGGCTTGCGTTCTTCATACCGGGAACTCTGTCGTTGGTTTTCGTAAGAACACCGTCCGAGCCTTTGGTATAGCCTGCTTCCCTTACGAGCGTTTCAATTTCAGCTATCTTGTCGCTTGTTCCGGCAAATTCGTAGCTGACGTCATCATTACTGTACACGCCGATACCTTCGGGATACGCCCACGAAGTCATTGTCATTGGTCTGTTAACGGTAGTAGCAAGTCTTGAACCGTAGAAGCCGATTGTCATATTGACGTCAAACGCCTTCATAATCGCCTGCCTTACCTTGTATTCGGGAACGAATTTGGGGTTAATGCCGACATAGCCGTAACCGCCGGTATAGTAAGGGTTGGGAGCTTCAAGGTGCTTTATGTTGCCGATTTTAGTCATATTGGTGTTGGTTGCGTTGGGTGAACCGTAGTCGATTTCCTCGGTTTCTAGCGCTTCCATAATTTTATCGTCACTGTAGACCTTGAAGTTTACGTACTTGATTTTGGCGTTGCCGATATTTTTTGCAACCGTTTCAAAGTTATCGTTGCGCTTGAAGTAGCAGACGTTATTCTCAAAGAAGTTAGTTCTGTCCACTCTGCCGCTGTCACGGCTGTTCGTGCACTGATATGAGCCTGCACCTACGGGCAATCCGTTTTTATCATCGCCCTGCAACACGCTCCTGAAGAAGTTGCTGTCACCGAATTCGATGCCGAATTCGGTATCGCTGTTTTTAGCCGCTGCTACGTAGTCTTTGCCGTTGTATACGCCCGAATAGTAATGAAGGGGCGCAATGGGAATTGAGAAGTTATAAATAGCTTTGGGGTCTATTTTATTAATAACTATCTTCAATACGTCCTTGTTATCGTCGCTCTTTTCGGTTGAAATACCGCTTATCGTCTTAACGAGAAGCTCGCCTTTGTTGTTTTCCTTGATACCGTCATAGTACGTAGTGCGCTCGTCAGAAGCAAAATAGTTCAATGCTTCCGTTGCGGTCGACCAGTAAGACAATATCTGATAGAGCTGTCTTTGACTGGTGAAGTTGTTGTAAACCGTAGTTATAGCGCGCTCGCGCGATAAAGCTTCGTATGCAACTTCGTCGTCGCAGTTATTATTTGCCTTATATTCGTTGATTTTATCCTGCGCGGTTGCTTCAGCCATTTCGTCTATACGGTTCTGGGCTGCACGCGTGCCTGCGGGAAGCGTACCCGTTTTATCCTCGTCAAGCGTAGTATAGTAAAGCTCGCCGTCCTCGCGTTTGCCGTTACCGTTCAGATCTTCATAAATCTGTTCGACACCCTTAGGACGGCCGTTCTCGTCTACTACCTGCTTTGTCTGGACTTCGATTAAACCTTCCTGGAAGTAGAAAGCTTCCCAAGTGTTGTTGAAGCGGTAAGAATTTTTATAACCCTCTCTCCAACTGCCGGAAACGTTCGTCCAGTCGGATTCCAATTCCTTTTTGAAAAGCTCGGTTACGATGTCGTAATCTTTTTTAAGATCCGTATCGGAAGGAACTCTTTCCAAAGCGCCGTCATTCGACCAGTCGATTAAGGCTTCGATTCTCAATCTTGCGTCGTTTAAGAACTTGGTTTCAAGGCTTGAATCGGTACTCGTATCCGAAAGTCCGGGACGCTGTGCGCGGTACGCTTTAAGACCCTGAATATCCGTTGAATACATAGTAGCCGAACCGGTGTATGCGGGGTCAAGATATACGTAGAAATTGAAAAGTACGTCATTAATGGTGAGCGGCGTGCCGTCGCTGAATTTAATTCCGTCCTTGATAACGAATCTGTACTCCGTTTTTACTGCTTCCGCACCGTTGTTCGTGGGTGCGCCAGCCGCGTTAACCATAGTTTCCGTATAGCTTTGAACTACCGTAGGCCAGTCGTCTCCGCAGACGAGATTTCCGTTCGCGTCGTTAGTGAGCATTGAAATCTGCGTCATCGAAATCATCTCTCCGTCGTTCTGTGCGGTATAGAAGAACGGATTGAAGTTGCCGTCAAGCGCGCCTACCGAAAGTTTAAGCTGGCGCGTTTCGGGGTTAAGGTCGCTCTTCTTGCAGCCTGCGGCGCCGATCATTGCTACGCAAAGTCCCGCGCATAACGCTCCTTTAAGAAATTTGTTCATATAAATTAAGCCTCCTATATTTTCCGTAAAATTTATTTTTGAGCAATAACAACTTCTTGGTTTCTGGGTCCCATTGAAAGAGACGTGTCCGTGACCGTTACGGTGCTGAACTTTTCAAGGAACGCCGCGTCCGTCGTCATTCCGCCGAAGAGCCAGCAACCGGTATCGTAAACACCGCCAAGCTTTTGTATGTTGCCTATCGTAACGCTTTCGTTCGCGGTGACCTTCCAGTGAACGGAGTTAAACGCAACGTTTTCAAACTGAGCGCCGTCCTCCGCTTCCGTTACGAACAAGTGCATTGAGTCAATAAACGCGTTGGGTATAACCGTTGCGGTAAGCTCTATATTTCTGAACGTAAGTCCCGTGATTTTCGCCGTGCTTGAAAGCGTTCCGAAAAGCGAAGCTTTATCGCCGCTGCGAATATCGCAAGTAATAGATATATTGGAAACAGTGTGTCCGTTACCTATTATAGTCACGTTCGTCTTGGCGTTAAACCAGAGTGTGAAGCCTGCCAGACCGTTACAGTCTATATCGTTGCAGAAATAGTAACTTGCAGTACCGTCCAAATTGTACATCATTCTCTGAACGTCACTTGCAGTCCTTACCATTGTGTACTGTCCCTTTATATACTTAGCGTATATTTTGGGGTTGCCCTCGCCTTCGGCAGGCTTTTGCACCGTGCCCGAGAAAGGCTGCGTACAAGCCTCGTCAGCATAATATTCATAGAACGTGTAATCAACGCTCTTGCAGTCGGGCGCGGTAGAGTTATTTACCTGTACGGAAGACTGGTTGCCGAAATTCTTGTAAGCAACGGGCTGCCCGTATTCTATAACGCCGTCGGCAGTCGTTATGGGCTGTCTATCCTCCGTTACAAGGATAAATTCAAGCCTTACGTCTGTCTGCCACTTTGCGCCGAAGTAGAGGTGTTCCTTTTCCTTTATATAGATAGGGTTTACCAAATCAACTGCTTCGTTGGTAAGCTTGGCAATTTTCTTTTCTGCGTCCTCGAACACGGGGGCGCCCTTTTCGTCAAGCTCGACCTTGTACCAACCGTCAAAAATATAATTGGTTCTGGCAATGGAAACATTGCTGACTTTATCGAAGTTGACAATTATCTGACTGTCAGGCTTGTAGTAAATGTTCTTTTCGGTGTTGGACGTGTTGTCGAAAAATCCGCCGTTAGCATAATAGGTGACTTGCTGGTCCAAAGCGTTCTTATCTTTGAGGTAGGATTCCGCCGTGGTTTCGCCGATTTTACAACCGGCGAACAGCGCAAGCGATGCAAATAGCGCCGCAACCGATAACAACAATAATTTTACTCTTGTTTTAACTTTCATTTAGTCCTCTTTGCCGTCGGTATCTCCGCCGTCTTTTACTTGAGTTTCTTGTTCGGGTTTAGCGTCTTCCGCGTCGGTCAAGGTAGCTTCCGTTTCTGCGGACTGAGTCTTTTTCTTTCTCCAAAGCAGAACCAGAACCACTGCAACCGCTACGGCAGCAACAAAGCACACGCCGCCGACAACACAGCCGATTATAAGACCCGTATTTGATTTCGAACTGCTATCGCCGCCGTTGTCTCCGCCTTCGGTTACCGTTATGGAAAGCCTTACGGTTACGCCGTAGCCCTGTAAAACAACGTATCTGTCAAGCGCGCTAAGTTCGCCGTCTGAACCTGTAGCAAGCGTAATTCTGCTTAAATCCGCAATAGCGGTTGTGAAGTCGTCGTAATTGACTATGAGTACAAGACCCGTCATATCGAACTTCTCACCCTCTCTATACTGCGTTTTGTGCGTACTGTCGGGGCTGAGCGAAAGCGAAGTTACGTTTGCCGTAATTCCGAATCTGGTCTTTACAGATTTAAGCTCCTCTTCAACGTTGTAAAGCTTTTCAAGATAGTCCGTGTCGCCGTCTTTAATGAACGCAAGCTGCGCCTCTTCCAAAATGGTGTTATAGAGTGCGTGCGCGGCTTTAACGCTTTCGCTGAATGCGCTGACCATTGCTTTGTTATCTTCGTTGACTTCAAGACTGTTCCAGCTCTTGACCGTGTCTATATTGAACGATTTAACCGCGTTGATGAACGCGCGCGTAGTATCGTCAATGAGCTCTCCGAGGAGATGCTTCTGTGCGAAATAGTTTGAATAAATATAATTGTCGTATCCGACGCCGTTGGTCGGGTAATAGATATTAGCCGACGGTGCAGCGGGTCTTTCAACAAAGCCTGAAATAAGGTTGACGAAATCATCGTTGAAGTTTGAATAGTACAGGAACAAGTGCGAAGACTCTCCGCCGAGCTCGTTGTACTCTGACAGGAGCGCAGGGGCGTTGATGCTTTCAAACCTGTATTCCTTTATGTCGCTGCCGTAGAACGCGCCCGTGCCTATCGTCTTTACGCTGTAAGGAAGAATTACCTTATATATTGCGCTTGCGTTGAGATTTTCAAAGGCGTAAGCCTGAATTGTTACCGTGCCTTCCTTTATCGAGTAGGTACGCAAGCCGTCGTCGGCAACGATAGCCGTCCTTGCCGTGGGATATGCGCACAGCTCGTAGGTGTTGCCCTCCGCCGTGTTGAGTACGCGGTACAAAACGCCGTCCTCGGCAAAGAAGATTTCGTTTGCACCGTCAACTGTGAACGAACGTAAATTCTTTGAATTTGCGAACGCCGCCGCGCCGAGCGTTTTTAAACTTGCAGGAAGATTGACCTGACTTTCACCGCCGCCGAAGAATGCAAAGCTGCCTATAACTTCGACCTTGGGAAGATTAACGGAGGTATACGCGCCGTTAGCAAACGCACCGCTTTCAATTACTTTGGCGTTTGCAAGATTCAGCTCGGTTAACGAAGTGCAGCCGCGGAATGCGGACACGCCTATCGTTTCAAGCTTATCGAGGTTGGTTACGGTTGAAAGCTTATCGCAAAAACCGAATGCGCCCATTCCCACCGACGTTACTTTGTTAAGGTTTACGGATTCAAGCGAAGTACAGTAAGCGAACGCACCCTCGTCTATTGCCGTAATATTTTCACCGAGCGTAACCGATTTAAGCGCCGAGCAGGTTGCAAACGTATATGCGCCCGTAACCTTAGCGTTTGCGCCGAAGCTAACGGTGTTAAGCGCGGTACAGCCGTAGAACGCGCCGTCGCCCATAATTTCAACCGACGGGATAGCTACGCTTTCAAGTGCCGTACATTGAAGGAATGCGTTGGTGCCGAGCGTTTTTAAGCTTGCAGGAAGATTGACTTCTTTAAGCGCACCGCAGCCTGCAAACGCACCGTCACCTATAGCTTCCAGCGAGCCGTTTGCCGCAAAGCTTAAAGTTTCGAGATTAATACAGAATGCGAACGCGCCCTCGCCTATTTTTGTTACGCTTTCGTCTACCGTGAAGTTTACAAGATTAGTACGGGCAAAAGTATGCGGAGCAATTTCCGTAATTCCAGAATGAAGGGTAATGCTTACAAGCTGGGAGCTTGCAAACGCGCCCTCTCCTATTTTTGTTACGCTTGAAGGAACCGTAAGGCTTCCGCCGTTTGTGAACTGACAACCGGAGAACGCGTAGGGTGCGATTTCCTCAGTGCCTGCCGCAATTGCAAAGTCTGCCCCGATAGTTTTGGGAGCGAGAACTAATTTAGTACCCTCGTAAACCGTGCCGTTGGAAACGGTAAACGCGCTGCCGGACGCCGCTTTTAATTCAACGGGAGTATTTTCAAATACTCTGTCGCCGAAGTTTGTAAGTCCTTCCGGCAAAGTGAACTGTGACAGACTGTCGCAGTTGGCAAACGCCATATCGCCTATTACACAAGCCGAGGCGCCTGCAAAATTGAAGTTTACGTTTTTAAGGTCTGTGCAGCCGTAGAACGCCCTTGCGCCTACCGTGAACAAGGTATCCTTATCTGCGGATAACGCGTTCACGAAGTTTACGGTTTCAAGTCGCGTACAGCGCTCGAAGGCTCTTTCGGAGACGGTCGAATTATTTATGGTAATATTCGTCAGCGAAGTACAGCCGTAGAACGAGCGTTCGCCTATCGCCGTATATGCGCCCGTAGTCACCTTGTTTATAGCGGTGCAGTTTTCGAAGACGCTTTCACCGCAGATATGAAGTCCCGTTATATCGATTTCGGTAAGGGACGAACAGCCGTAGAACGCGCCGCTGTTCATAGTGCCTATATTGGTCATATTAACGACCTCTTCAAGCTTTGAACAGCCTGCGAAAGCTTCGCGGTCGAGCGTTATAACCTTGCAGTTTGAAAGGTCAACCTTCCTCAGCGCCGTACAGTTATAGAATGCTCTTCTCAATATGAGTGAAAGCGAGGCGTCGGCAGGCTTTATAGCTTCTTCGCTTATGAAGTAAACTTCTTCAAGCTTGCTGCAGTTTTCAAACGCCTTTTCACTAATCTGCGTTACGGTTTTGGGAATTATGATTTTAGTGATAGTATCGTTATCCTTGAAGGCTTCTTCGCCGATAGTCAATATATTTTTATCCGCAGGAATAACCACCTCTCCGCCGGTGCCGTGGTAACGGGTAAGTGTGCCGTTGGTAATTGTAAAGGGTTCCTGTACCCTTAACAGCACGCTTGCCGCGGAAATGACAACGCCGTTTTCCGAAATGGTTGCGCTGATTTGCGCGGAGCCTTTAGTGTCCTTTACCTTTACGTTGCCCTTATCGTCCACGTCTGCGATAGACTTATCCGACGTAGTCCATACGAGATTGAGACGGTCAACAGGATAATACCAAGGGTCGCAGACTACTTCAAGAGTGAATTCGTCGCCTGCATTTACGTTGACGCTGCCCGTAGCTTTAACCAAGCTGCCCGAAGCGTTTTCAATCGTTCCGAAAGAAATCGTGGGACTGGGCAGAACGGTATTGCTTGGAACGACGTTAACCGTAATTCTCTTTGAAGCGCCATCCGCTCCCCTTACGGTGATATACGCTGTGCCTTGCGAAGCGCCGAAGATTTCGCCGTTTTTAACACGGGCAACGGAGTTGCTACTTGAAGTCCAAGTGAAGTTGGAAAGGTTTGCGTCGCCTTCGTACTTTAACGCCACCTTGTAGGTTTCGTTCACGCCGAGGGTTATCCTCGTATCGCCGTCCACTTCAAAGCTTGAAGGAAGCTGCGACGCCGTTGAAGACGAAAAGCTTATCTGGTGTATTCTGTGGTTAAGCGCGTAGTCTTCAATCTGGACGTACAGCCTTTCGTTATACTTTTCGTAGAAGTCGGTAATTTCAATGGAAACCGTCGTGGTACCGTTTTTGTTTGCGTTGTAAACGGGAGTTATATATTCGGTAGCAAGCTTTAAGTCGGGAACGCCGTCGATATATCCGTCCTGATAGCACAGTATAACGGACTGCGCGTAGGTATTGTCATAAATATCGAGGTCGAGGTAAACCCTTTGCTGGGGACGGTTGTTTGCGTCGTTATAGTCGTAGTATCTGATACGCGAATCCACAAGCACGGGAGCTTCGTAGTCGACGTAGAATACCATGGAGAAGGTGTTGTCCTCATTTTGCTTTTCGGGATTATCCTTGTCTTCCGCCTTGAAATAGAAACGGAAATCAAGCTGATATTTTCCGTTATTGACGAGCCCCAATGCTTCGGGTTCAAGGTCCAATAATACCTGTGCGGGGACTGAATTACCGCCGCTGGAGTGAGCCTTGTTGACCCTGTAAACCTCGTCGGTTTTTACGACCTCTCCCGTAGCCGTATCGATTAAATCGTAGGTTACCAGCTCTGCGTTTCTTAAAAGTCCCGCGTACAGAGCCCTTATGCTGTAAGCCGTAAGGTAGTTGGACGTTTCAGAGTCCGGATTATAATCGTTGAAACGCGAAATTACCGCGTGTTCTCTGTCAATATAAATCTGGTCCGCGTCGGGGTCCTGCGTATATAAATAGCTGCCGAGAGGGATAGAATATTTTCCGTTCGTGAAATTGGCATATGCCTGAGTTGCCCAAACGCTGGGCTGGGGACGCGTCAAATCGTCGTAAGTGGTATCCTGCTCGAAATCGGAAATTTCGTAACAGTCGTAGTCGAGCATAGGCGCTGCTTCCCAGTCGCCGTAGAAGCCCATAAACGGAAGCGTCAAATCGCACTGTCCTTTCGAAACGGATTCGAGTTTCAAGAAGCCTTCTATAAACATACCGTTTTCAAACGACCTGTCTATATATCTCTTTTCGCTTGCCGACAGCGTAAGCTTTACGGTGATATTTACAGACTGACCGCCGCCGACGTTGACGGTTGAGCCTTCCGCCACGGAGGAGCCGTTTACCGTCCACTGCGCAGGAATATGGTCCGAATAATTTTCACTGTTGAAAAGATGTGCTTTTTCTGCAACCGCAAGCCCGTCTATTGAAAGGCTTTCGGTAAAGAATAACGATTTGGTTCTGAAGCTTAACTGAGACGTACCGAAATTCGTGACCGTAAAGTTAAGCGTGTATTCGCCGCTTTTTTGCGTGTCCGCGCCAAGCTCTACCTTAGGGCGGTTGTCTTCCGCGTCCGGAGTGGAAAGATACGCTTTTGTAGAGAATACGTTGCTTAAAGTTGCAAGTCCGGCGCCCTGCTTTCTGGGCGAGTAGGGCAAGCCTTCCCTGTCGTACACGGTGGTAGCCGTACTCATCATAAGCTGATTGGTTAATCTTGTAATTTCAGTTGCGGAATAGTTGGGATAGTCCTTTTTAAGCTTGCCGCGCAGCAAAGCCGTGAAGCCTGCAAGGTTGGGCGAAGCCATGGAAGTTCCGCTCATTTCCTGATAGCCGCCCGCAACGGTTGAGGTTATTTCGCCGCCGTGCGAGGTTATATCGGGCTTAAGCTTCAAATCGGGCGTGGATCCCCACGAGGAATAATCGTTCATAAACGGTCCTGCCTGATATGAAGTTGCAAGCTCTATCGTGCCGGTTCTTCTCTTTTGTCCGTTTGAGTCGTATACGAGCAGTCTGCCCGCGTCAAGATTTACAGAAACTGCAGGAATGGGATTATCTATATCGCCGACCGACATACCCAGAACGCCCGCGACGTTGTTGTAAACGATTACGCCGTCCGCGCCCGTGTAGGTACCGTCCTCCTCCATACCCATACTCATAAGAGTTTCTATCTTGTCTTTGAAGGTGGTTTTACCGCGGCTGATTACCGCAATAGTTCTGCCCTGCGATTTGTCTTTCAGTTCGTTTATTATATAATCGGTATAGTCTGCCGGTTCACCCATTCCGTCGATTACGACATACTTGAAGGTTTCGCGCGGTTCATCGCCGAGGAGCGATTTCAAAAAGTCGCGCTTGACGGCGTTTTCATCGCTGGATTCTTCGAAGAATATAGAATCACCGTCATTTGCAACCATATAGGGAGAAAGCTGACCGTTGATACTTGCAACGGACATTGCGCCCGTAAAGGTCGAAGGCGAGCCTACCGTACCGGAATCGGGGTTGGAAGAAAGGTTTGTACCGAAAGCGCTGCCTGCGCCCGAGCTGTATTCGTTGCTCGCCGCGCAGATAAGGCTTATGCCCGCGTCCCTGATTTTTTCGTATATTTCGTTGAGCTGTTTGCCCTCGTCGTCGCCGTCGATAGAAATCGAGGAGAAGCCTGCGGAGGTACCTAAACTCATATTAATTACGTCAACGCCTAAATTAACGCAGTCCTCTAACGCTGCAATTATATCCTCCGACGTAGCTCCGCCTAAATCGTTACTTGAAAAATCGTCGGTAAACACTTTACAGATAACCAACTGAGCTTCGGGCGCGGCGCCGATAAAGGGAATAACATTTCCGTTTGCGTCGGTTGCGGTATTGCCGTTCTTGTCCGTATAGCTGTCCGCCTGACCGGCAACTATACCTGCAACGTGCGTTCCGTGCTGGGAATACGAGGGATACACGTCGGGATCTTTATCCGCATAGTCGTAAGCAAAGGGTACTTTCGCGCTGACGTAAACGTCGTCAACGGTGATATTTTTTCCGTTGCTTGAGGAAAGAGACTCAGCCGTGAACTCCTTTTCGGCAAGCTTTTTTGAAACGTAGCTCTTGTTCATTGCAAGAGTCGAAGGCACTTTTTGGAAAGCTTCGTGCGTGTAATCAAGACCCGTATCCAAAATAGCTACCGTAGTGCCGCTGCCGTCGTATTCGCAATCCGAAGAATCGTAAATACCCGTGGGATAAACGTTGCTGGGGTTGGTAACCGCCGCACTTTTGGAGGTTGCAACGGCATCGGGATAAGCGTAAGTTTCCGAAACGTACGCCGCCTTGACCTGCGACAGGCTTTTGATTTTGGAAATATACTTGGTGTTTACCTGTAAAGCAACCGCGTTGGTTACCGTGCTGTACTTATACACCACCTTATAATCGATATCAAGGCTTGTCAGCGTGTTTAAAAGATTCGTCTGCGCAACGTCAATACTTCTCTGCTTTTTTCCGCTTTCATATGACGAAAGGTATTCCGCAGTATTTGCGTTTTCGGGCATAGCTTCAAGAAGGCTGTCGCCTTCAAGTCTTACTATAACTGTCTGCACCGAGCCCTTGGACGACGCCAAACCCGCGTTTTCCAAAACAGAAGAACTGAGGTTGTTCAGCGCAATGCCCGTCATATCAATTTTGCCGGTTACGTCCTTAGTAGTTACCGTATCGTACCTTGTCGAAGCGTTAAGCAAGCCCTGCTTGCCGCTCTTTGCGAACGCAAGCACGTTACCTGCCGTGAACGTAGCCGCCATTATTGCGGAAAGTGATAAACAAGCTATCCTCCGCTTTGTTTTTGCTTTCATGTAAACCTCCGAATTATGAGAAAAAACACTGAAAAAATTATTGCTTGCAAACACCGCAAAAAGGGCAATAGCTGCCCTTTGCTTATTATTTGCGGATACAGCCGTTATTCGGCTGCGGTCAGTAAAATTTCGTCCTTGTTGGCATTTGCAAGAATTATCTTGTAGCCGCCGTTGTTGACGAATTCGCCGTATTCCGTGTTGTTTGAATTATAAATTTTAATGCTGCCGCCGGTTATTCTGTAAATCAACAGCGTAGTCGTGTTGTCCGACGTAACGTAGAACGTACCGCCTACGGAAAGATTGCTAAGTCCGTCGAATCTGTACGTCACGCCGTCCTTATCGGTAAACACGTTAAGCGGTGCGGCGTCGCACTCGCCTATTTCAAGAGTGACAACGCTTCCGCTGTAGTTTAACACAGCCCTTAATTTGGAACCTGCCGCCGTTTCAAGCGTAAGAACGTATTCCATGTTCGTCCTGTCGCGCGAATCGATTTTATACGAATAAACCGTTCCGTCCGAGCAGGTAAGAGTGCCTATTCCGTTGAACAGGAATGATACGTTATTATCAACCTCAAGCTTGCCGTCCTCGTTAAGAACCGCAAGGTAAGCGCTATATCCGAACAGAGTATCGCACTCAGCCAATCTGCGGTAAACGCCGTCTTTTGCGTACGCGCCGTTTTCGGTTGATAAGCATTCAATGAACAGGTATCTTCTGCTTCCCGTCGTGAATTCCAAACCGAAATCGCCTATCGTATATGAGTAAGTTGCAACGAGCTTGCCGCCTTCGTAACGTTCTGCGGTACCGTTGACGAACTTAGCGTTGCCCAAGCCGTCAAGCGTTATATAATTGCCCGTGCCTGCCGCAGTATAGTCGCCTTGGTAGCCGTCTAAGCTATCGGGAGCTACGCATACCGCATAACCGCCCGTAGCGTTCTCCACAGATACTATAAGCTCGGTTACGCCGTCCGCCTGCATAACGTCTATATAATAATTCTGACCGGATTCCGAATAGGTTAAATAGTTGCCGTCTGCGTGGTAGGTAAACTCTACGCTTTCGCCGAACGCACTGCCCTGCGCCTTCATTTGCGCGTTTATTGTGCCTATTATAAGTCTGCCGTTCGTGCCGGCAACAAGCCATTCACCCGTAAATCCGTTAACTACCGTCAAGGTTTTGTTGCCTGAGCCGAGGTTAAGAACGTAATCCGAGCCAATCGTAATAGTACCAGTGGCTGCGCCGGAAATATTTATAACACCCGAACCCATTTTATAGGTGTAGGTACTGCCGTTTGACACCGTAAGCGTACCGCCCGAGGCAAGGCTGCCCCTGCCGTCAAACGAGTATACAAGACCGTCGCTATCCTGAAGCTGCAAGCCGTACATACTGTCGTGCTTGATTAAATCGAAGTTGCTGCCGTCTGACGTTACTTTGATTATGCCGTTTTCGTAAGCAATATTATAGGTTTTACCGCCGTACGTAAACGAACCGGTAAGCGTTGAATTTACAAGGTTATACGAGCCTGCCGCTTCGCCGTTAATTGAAATGCTGCCGCTGACAGCCATATGATTTGCATTGCCCTTAACGTCGTAATTGCCGAGACCGTTGAATTCAATAAGCTTAATGTCGCCGTCGTCGCTTATCCAGCTTCCCCTGAAATCGTCGTAAAGGAACATCGTCACGTTTTCGTTAACGTTGCCGAGTCTTACAAGATACAGTCTGCCTGTGAGAGTGTTTGCGCCGGCATTGTAGGAAAGAAGTCCCAAAGGCATATCGTTATAATACAGCATTATTGCGGGCTTGCCGTTAACGTCGGTTGTTGCGGAATACGTTGCGTTATAGCTACCGTATGCGCCGTAATCGATATACGCCTCTCCCACTCCGTTTGCTCCGATGCCGTTTAAGGTTAATTCAACGGGGTCGACATTACTGAAGAAATTCCAAACGCCTACGAAACTGTTTTCCTTATAATAGATTTCTCCGCCGATTTCGATAAAGCCGTCCTGATTGATACCGACCTTAAAGCCGTCGAATTCCATTTCGCCGTTCGAATTTACGGTATAAGTTCCGTTTTTAACCGTTTCGTTTACTTTGTTGCCATCAGCGTCGTAACCGAAAGTCTTTACCGTATAGTTGCCTTTACCGTCGAAAGAATACTGCTTTTTCGAGCCTGCGGATTTTTCCCATACGCCCAAGAAGTTATCAAAAGGAGTGATATTCGAGTTGCCGTACTTAGTAACGTTGCCGTTAGCGTCAACCGTACACGCAACCGTGTCCGCACCGGCTTTGACGGTTAAACCGTCCGCCGTTATTTCGTAGGTAAAGTTAACGGTCTGCGATGCGGTTACAACCGAACCCGTACCGTTTTTATTAAACGTATAAACCGTACTGCCGCTGTAATAGCTGCCGTAATTGAAAGTATCCAAAGCTTTAACGGCAGAAATTCCGTTAGCTTGGGGATGATTAGCGTTATCGTAAACAGTCAACACTCCGTTATTCAGCGTTGCTTTAAA
The DNA here is from genome assembly GCA_947175515.1 of uncultured Clostridia bacterium. Taxonomy (GTDB): domain Bacteria; phylum Bacillota; class Clostridia; order Christensenellales; family Borkfalkiaceae; genus Coproplasma. The sequence goes on from CAMWNA010000008.1 coordinate 19,982, forward strand.
CGACTGGTACGTATTACCGTCGCCGAACGCTATCCCGATATACGTATCGTAAAGCGTTATCGCCGTGCCGTCGTAAGAATAATACGACGAATGCTTGAGCGCGCCGTCGGCGTAGGTCAGACTGCCGTCCGCGTCAAGCGATATAAAACCGCCGTCTTTGCCGGTGAAGTAATATTCGCCTGCAACTTCGCCGTAGTCGGCAAAGCCCGCATAGAGAGTTATTGCGTTTATGGGTACATAACCGTTGGGAACCTTTTCCGTCAGCTTAGCGTCAAAATACAGACCGAAAGAACGGTGACCGCTGTCCGCATTTATATAGCCGTAAGCGTCCGTACAGCCCGTGCGCGAATACCAGAAGGATACAGGCAGATACGCGCTGTCGATTTCGACGTTTATTTCGCTTGAATTATTGAACTTTTCTGTTCCGAGGTCTATTTTAAGGGTAAACCTCTTAACGCCGTCCGCACTCTTGTTAATCACGGGGAATTCGGCGCCGTCAACGAAAGTCCAGTCCTCCGCATGCCAGCCGAGGCGGTTCAAAATCAACTCTTTGTTTATATTGTCCTTTTGCGAATAGCAGTTAAGAACGAGCGCGGGGTTTGTTTCAATGGAAACGGACGCGTCAGCAACGCCGCCCAAATTTATTCCGCCGGCTATATCGCCCGTATACGAATACTTCTTACCCGAAGAATCAGCAACCGCGTATGCGTCCGTTCCGCTTATCGAGAAGCAGTCGCTGACTATCGCGTCGTAATATACGTAACCTGCTATACCGCCTGCGTAGGCGTAAGCAAAGTGTTCGTTGCCGGTCATAAGGTTAATGGAGTTGCGTGCTTCGATGAAGCCCGTGGAATAGCAGCCCTGAACGGAACCGAAAGGCTCAAGCCTGCCCACAATGCCGCCGGCGTACATTGCGCCGGAAACTCCGCCGGTAGAGTAGCTGTTTATTATAGCAGCGTTAGTAAGCGGCTCGATTGAAGTAACAACGCCGGCAATACCGCCTGCAGCGTTAACGTAACCCGAAGCGCCGATTATTTCTACTGAGGAAGAGCACGCGTTGACAACTGAATTGAATTTGATGCTATCGCTCTGATATACGGAATTCTGTGTTCCGATAATACCGCCGATGTAACCGAAGTAATTATCGTCCGCATCCGCGATAATCGTGCCGTTCGTTACCTCGCAGCCAGTAATGCTTACGCCGATACCCCAGCCGACTAAGGCGCCTGCGCTGAATGCGTTTCCTGCAGCGGCAGCGTCTATGTTAACAGTGAAGTTATCTAGCTTGAGATTGTAGATTTCCGCCATACCGTCGTCTCTGGGAGTCGCGGAAACACAGCCGAACATTCCAACGTAGGGGGTATGATAAGGCAAGTAAGTTTCTTGGTCTATTAAAGTATCTTCTATATAGAAATTGGAAATAGTGTGTCCGTTGCCGTCAAAATGACCTGCAAACGGATAAGTATCGGAATCACCGATAATGAAAAGCTGCTCGCCCTTCAAATCGATATCCTTTTCGAGTCTGTAATAAGCCGCGTAAAAGCTGTTCACTGAGAACGCGTTCTTAATCATAACGGAAAGCTCGTACAAGTCGATAGGTTCGGAAATAAGATAAGGATCTTCCTTCGTACCCGAGCCGCCGTTCTCTTTCTCTCCGAACCACTGTGCAAGGGTGATTCCCGTTATTGAAATATTTGTCTTGCCGTTTACGGTAAAGGTATAAACGCCGTTTGCGTCAGGCTGGAGAACCATAGTATTGGCAAGCACGTTCATATTGGAAGTATCGTAATACACGCTCATTTCGACGGTGAAGCTTACCTGCTCGCCCGCGCTTACGGTAAAGCCCTCTTCCACGTCGCCGTCGTCGCTGTGATACTTCAAGCGGTACTCGTCGCCGTCGGGATCGCCCTTATCGAAAGTTACGAGGTAGCTGTTCAACACAAAAGTACCCGTAACCGAAACGGTGGTATCGGAATTCATTTTAAAGGAGAATTTTCCACCTTCGTCCGCACTGAGTTTGTTTTCATTGGCGTTGACTACGGGCTCTCCCATAACGTTATCCGCATAGATCACGGAAAAAGTGACCGTTTCGCCTTCCCTGACTTCGTAGCCGCTGGGAATTTCACAGTCGTAGGTAACGCCTTCAACCTTTTGGAATGTCAGAGTATAGTATTTGGGCTCTTTATCTTTATCGGTGCACGCAACTGCTACGGATAAACAAACCGCACACAGCGCGGCAAGAACGCCTACTATCAGTTTTTTCATAACGTTTCTCCTTAAACGGTCTTTTAACAATCTTTAAAATTCAACGCGGACGGTGCAAAAAACCGCCGCGGCGCGTCGGGACACGGACTGTACCGTATGGCGACACTTGCGCATTTTAAATTATTATACAATAACGCGAATAAAAATTCAACTGATTTATGCGCGTTTTATGTAAAATTCTATAATTGTTTCAAATAGCGCAATAACGTGGGCTTATAGAACAGATTTTGTGCAAAATACGGCTTTTTTTACCAGTTATAACGCGGAAAAAGTGAAATTTAAGTCGTTTTGATAACATTTTTAACATCTGAACCTTATACGAAACGATATTTTTATCCTAGCTTTTTATAACTTTGCGTCTCGGCATTAAAATGACTTTATACATTAAAAACGCATAAATGTATATATTTGGCACATAAGGACTGCGCTTATATAGAATAATCCGCCGCATTCCTGCGGCGGATTAACGTTTGAATTTAAAGTAGATGTTTTCTTATTGCCTTTATAGCCGTGTTTGCAATAAGGCGTGAACCGCGCGGCGTGGGATGTACGCCGTCCGCCGAATATTCCGAATACGGCGTCGTAATAGTCAAGCCGTTAAACATTTCGTCGTAAGCAACGAATTCGTCGCACAGCTCGCCGGCAACCCTGTCAATTACGGCAAGCTCCTCGTCAAACTGCTTTCTCATTCTCAGCTTGTCAGCCGCAGGCAGAAGGAACGGCTCAAGAAATATTACCACTATGCCGGCTTCCTTCAATCTTGTTAAAAGCTCAGTCAAATCTCTTTCAAACTGTTTTATATTGAGTTCCTTTCCGTATTTGAATTTATGAAGGGTATTGTTTATACCTATCATAATAACAACGGCGTCGGGGTTAAGGTCTATTACGTCCCTTTCTACCCTTGCCAAAAGATCGCATACCTCGTTGCCGGAAACGCCTTTATTTATAAGCTCCAAATCGGTATCGGGATACAGGGGGTGAAGCTTGTCCGCAATTACTTTCACGTAGCCGTTACCCAGCGAGCGGATATCGCTTCTGTCGCGTTCGCAGTCGGTAATAGAATCACCGAAGAAAACTATTTTCATATTCGCCTCTTAAATCATATTCAATCTTAGCTTCATTTTAACACATTAGGGCGGCTTATGCAAGTGCGGCGGCAAAATATTTTTTAAAAAGCGAGAAATAATGCTTTGACAAACACGTAAAATTATGATATAGTATTTTAGCTTTGTGAAAGAAGTAAAATAACGTATGCAAACGATTTCGTTTGCCGAAAACGTTTTGAGCCTTAAATGCGGATGTACCCAAGTGGCTCAAGGGGCTCCCCTGCTAAGGGAGTAGTACGGGAAACCGTAGCGTGAGTTCAAATCTCACCATCCGCGCCAAACGCCCCGAGCGACAGAGGTCGCTCGGGGCGTTTTTACGTTTTTATATGTTTTAATTTCAGTGCGGCGGTTTATTTTAGGGCCGCATTATATTCTGCTTCGGAAACGGGCTCGCACCACTCGGTTCTGCCGTTTTTGGCAGGGACTTCTATAGCAAGGTGCGAAAACCACTTATCCTTGCCAGCGCCATGCCAGTGCTTAACGCCTACAGGAATATTTACAACGTCGCCTGCACACATTTTAACGGCAGGCTTGCCCCACTCCTGATAGTATCCTTCTCCACCGACGCATATTAGAATCTGTCCGCCGCCTTTTTCGGCTTGGTGTATATGCCAGTTATTGCGACACTTCGGCTCAAACGTAACGTTTGCTATAAACACCTGCTCCTTACTTACCGGCGCAAGGTAGCTTTGACCTTTAAAATATTTTGCATAAGCGTCATTCGGCGCACCGACAGGGAAAAAGATAGAATTCGCGTACGCTTCCAATTCGGTTGCCGCGGGCTTTATATCCTGCCATACTTCCTTTGCAAGATTGAAAACCGCCCAAGCCTTCGGCCATCCCGCGTAAAATGCCGTGTGAGTGATTGCCGCGGCAATTTCCGCCTTGGTTACACCGTTGTTTTTCGCATTCTGTAAATGGTGCTTCAAAGAACCGTCGCATATACCCTGCGACATAAGCGAAACGACCGTTATAATACAACGCGTTTTTAAGTCTATATCCTTGTTGTTCCAGTTTTCGCCGAACAAAACGTCGTCGTTAAAGTGTGCAAATTCCGGTGCAAACTCTCCGAGAGAATCCCTGCCTGCCGTTTGCACGATTTTCTTTTCCATTAAAAATACTCCTTATTCCCTCAAATAAAACGTTTATCGAAATAGTCAACGTACCTTACCGCCTTGGTGAGTTTATCGTCGGGGAAAAGATAAGCAAAAATTTCAAGGAAGTAATCGTCCGTCATACTCGCAATAAAGTCAACAACCATATCGTCAAGCCCGTAAATAAACCTTCCGCGTTTATCATAGTAGTGACCGCCGAAAATTTCCTTCAAATGGTTCTTGTAAATAGGCGAGCTTTCGTCGCCCTTTTTCAAGTCGTCCAAAAACCTTTTGTAAAGCTTTTCCATCATCGGGCGTACAACCCCGTCGTACTGCGCGGTGACTTCTTCGCATTGATAAATTTTCAAGTTGTTCTCACGCTGGCTTTTTACCATTGCTTCGTAAACGTCGGCGCTTACTGAAAGGTACGGCTTGCTCATACTGTTCGTAATCAAATCGGCGACGATATTTTTGATTATGTCTATATTCGTTTTGCCTATAACGCTGTCTTCGAAGTCGACGCGGATTTTAAGCCGCGCCGCGTCTTGCCTGTCTTTACCTATATAGGCAATCATATCGCTTATTCTCACCACGCAGCCTTCGAGCGTTCCTGGGCGCAGCGTATGAATAAAGCCCGAATCCGTATAGCACCTTTCAAATACCTTTTCAAAATCGCCGAAGTTTGTAAGCGAACCTCTTTCATAACGCTCGTTTACTTTTTCGCCGCAATGGCAAAGTATTCCGTCAACCGTCTGCAATGTTAAGTTACAGCCGGAAATATCCTGCAGCACACGCACACTGTGAACGTTGTGGTTGAAAAATCTGCCCGTGTTGTTATTGTACAGTGCGTTTAAGTACTGTTCGCCCTTATGTCCGAAAGGCGTATGCCCTGCGTCGTGTCCTACCGCAATCGCTTCTATCAAATCGGTATTCAAACAAAGCGCCCTGCCTATCGTACGCGCAATTCTTGAAACTAGCTGAACGTGCGAAGCGCGGCGCGTGATATCGTCGTTTTTAAAAAACGAGAACACCTGCGTTTTATCCGAGCCGCGGTTATGGAAAGGACTGTGGATAATTTTATCCACGTCTATAGCGAACTGCGTGCGCACGACCTCGTTCTCGTACTTGCTTTTTTTGCGGCGCACAAAGTCGGCGTTCTTCACCGCATACGGCGAATAGCCCTCTTCTGTCCTTTCGGTTATTCCGCGCAGGGTATTAAGTTGTTCTTCCGAACATTCCTTCAAGTTTTTTCTCCGTTAATATTACTTCGTTCCGAAAAGCCTGTCGCCTGCGTCGCCAAGGCCGGGGAGTATATATCCGTTTTCGTTCAGGCACCTGTCGAGGGTGGAAACGTACACGGGTACGTCGGGGTGCGCCTTCGCAACCGCTTCCACTCCCTGCGGAGCCGCAATTACCGCCATAAACTTTATATTTTTACAGCCGCGTTTTTTAAGCGCGTCCAGCGCGTCGCACGCGGAACCGCCCGTAGCCAGCATAGGGTCTACCAAAAACACGGTTTTATTTTCAATTCCTTCGGGAAGCTTACAGTAATATTCCTGAGGCTGCAAGGTTTCCTCGTCGCGGTACATTCCTATATGCCCTACCTTTGCCGTGGGAAAAACCTTATGCACGCCGTTGACCATACCAAGCCCCGCACGCAGAATAGGAACGATTGCCACGCTTTCTTCGGGGACCTTATATTGCGTAGTGGTTTCAAGCGGAGTTTCCACCTGCACGGGTATAAGCTTTACGTCGCGCATGCTTTCATAAGTCATTATCGTGGTTATTTCTTCGATAAGCTCGCGGAACTCCTTCATTCCCGTATTTTTATCGCGCAATATAGCTATTTTGTGTTTGATTAAAGGGTGATCGAATATAAATACGTTTTTGTAAGCCTTCATTTAATTTTCCTCCTTAGTGTCTTTAAAAGCATCTTCCGCAGCTTGTGCGGCCACGTCATTGCCTTCGGTTTTTTCTATTCCGTCAATCGTGAGCTGTTCGTTTTCGTCCTTGTTCCTGCCCTTGATATTCACGAGCAGGTTGGTAAGTATACCTAGTATAAGCGCGCACGCAACGGCGGTTATGGTAACCTTGCCGAAGTTGAGTGTAAGTCCGCCGACGCCCGTTATAAGTATTACGGATACGACGAACAGATTTTTGTTGTCGCCGAGGTCCACGCCCTGAATCATTTTAAGACCGGACACGGCTATGAAGCCGTACAGCGCAACGCACACACCGCCCATTACGCAGGAAGGTATAGTCGCAAGGAAGGTTATGAAAGGCGCCACGAACGAGAACACTACCGCCATTCCGGCAGTAACCAAAATCGTTATAACCGAGGCGTTGCCCGAAATCGCCACGCAGCCCACGGATTCGCCGTAGGTCGTATTGGGGCAGCCGCCGAACAGCGCGCCCGCCATTGAGCCTATGCCGTCGCCCAAAAGCGTACGGGTAAGGCCGGGATCGGTGAGAAGGTCCGTTTCTATTATAGAGGAAATGTTTTTGTGGTCTGCGATATGCTCTGCAAACACTACGAACGCAACTGGGATATACGCAACCGCAACCGAGCCTATGTATGCGCCGATAGAACCGCCCTCAACGGACATTTTACCCTTGAAAAGCTGAACGAAAGCAAAGTCGGGATACCACTGCATATTTTTGAAAAGCTCGAAGTTGATTATTTTCAGCTCGTCGCACTTAGCCGCGTAGCCTATGCCCGTGAATGCCGCCGCAAGAATATATCCTGCAAGTATACCTATTATAAACGGTATCATTTTCATAAGCTTTTTGCCGTATACCGAGCAGACGATAGTTACCGCCAAGGTCGTAAGTCCGCACACAAGAGCGGCGTACGGCGAACACAGCATAATGCTTGAAGCGCTGTTTACGTTACCTTTCATTAAATCGCCTACGGCGTTGCCGGCAAGCGAAAGTCCTATTATTGCAACCGTCGGCCCTATTACGACGGCAGGCATGATTTTATTTATCCATTTAACGCCTGCAAATTTAACGACTACCGCAATTACGACGTATACGAGTCCTGCCATAACTGCGCCGATTATAAGTCCCAGATACCCGAGCGAAGCGGAAACGCCGCCGGCAAACGCCGCGGACATGCTTCCGAGGAACGCGAACGAGCTGCCTAGAAACACAGGGCTTTTGAATTTAGTGAACAGTAAGTAAACCACCGTTCCCACGCCTGCGCCGAAAAGCGCCGCCGAAATGGACATTCCGTTGCCGACAATCATCGGAACGGCGATAGTCGCCGCGAGAATTGCCAGAAGCTGCTGCAAGGCAAACAGTATAATCTGCGTGACCTTGGGTCTGTCTTTTACGCCGTAAATCATTTTCATAAGTAAAAAACCTCAAAATTATTCGGGATAACGTCCCGTCCTTTCAACTATACCATATAAAGGTAAAAAATGCAATACCAAGTTAAAAATTAAATAATCCGCAGGGATATTTTAACATTTTTCAAATTTAATTCACTGCGCTTGACTTTATTAAATAATGAAATTATACTTAAATTACAAAATATATTTAAGGAGAAATATATGAAAAAATTTCTGGCAGTTATTGCAAGCGTTGTGCTGGCAATATCGATGTTGGCGTTTACGGGCTGCAAGGACAAAGACAGCAATCCCTACGTCATTGAAGGCAATTACAAGGAAGCTACGGCTGAACAGGTAAAGACCGAATTTGCTAAGGTTGACTTATCCTCCGCATTCGGCGACGTCACGGCAAACGACTATAAGCTCGGTTTCGAGTTAAGCGAAAGCCTCAACCTTTCTATGGACACGAAGATGTCGATGAGCGGTTATACTATGGACGTGAACTACAGCATAGGTACCGACGCTAACTACAAAATGTCGTTTACGGATTTTGAAAACCCCGCATTCTCCGGCAGCGGCTATGCTAACCTTAACGGCAAAATGACCGTTTCCATGGATAAGGAAAGCGAAAGCACAAGTATGTCCGTAAAGACTAACCTTTATAACGACAGCGACTACGTTTACGTTGATATGTACGAAACAAAAAACGTAGAAGCATTCTTCGGAACCAGCATTAAGCCGATGAAGCTTAAAGCAAGCTTTGAAGATATCAGCAACGCTATCGCCGGTGCAGGCAACCCCGAAGGTCCCAGCCAAGACGACACGATTACGCCTGCGGACGAAATTATAATTGACGGCGGCGCAGACGGTCCCAACGAGATTATCGTTGCCCCCGGAATGGACGTTGACGCTCTGCTCGGAATGCTTGACACCCTTAAAATAAAGGTTGCGCTTGATACCGAAAACGGACTTAAAGCTAAGATAACCATTGATAAGGAAAGCTACGATGCAATTCTTGCTTTGGCTGAACAGGACGCGGAAGCCGATGAAATGGGCGACGTACTTGAAAGCATTGCGGCGCTTAAAAATATGCTTGAAGTAAATACGCTCAGAATAGATATTTACTTAGCGTTCGACGCAAACGGACTTTTCTCCGCGTTTACAATCGACTGCGATATAGACGCTAAGCTTAAAACAGCGAACATTCCCGATATGCCCGTTATGATAAGCGGAGATTTCAACGTTAAAATCAACGGCGGTATATCCGTTAAAATTTACAACGGTGATATCACTCTTCCCAACGGCATTGCAACCGACAGCTCTTACGTTGACGTGTTTGAAGTTTTAGGTTAATATAGAATTAAAGGCGGCGTTTTACGCCGTCTTTTTTCGTGCGGATTTTCAGCATTGAAAACGTAAGGCGGCAAAACTTGCAAAAGATTCATACTATGGGAATATGAGAGAACTTTTATATGACAGGCAGGCGGCGTTTGAATATGCTAAAAAATGGGCGTTCGGGCGCAACCCCGAATATTACGATTTTTCAAGAATAGGCGGCGACTGCACTAACTTTGCGTCTCAATGCATTTTCGCCGGAGCAAAGGTTATGAATTTTACTCCCGTGCTCGGCTGGTTCTACAGGTCGGCAAACGACCGCACGGCAAGCTGGACGGGGGTTGAATACCTTTATAACTTTTTAACGGGCAACGCCGACGGCGAAGGCCCCTACGCGGAGGAGGTTCCGCTTGATAGACTTGAAGTAGGCGATATAGTTCAGCTTGGCAGGGCTACGGGCGACTTCTACCACTCCCCCGTCGTCGTAGGCGTATCCGGCGGCAGAATATTGGTTGCCGCGCACAGCTACGACGCTTTCGGTAAGCCCCTATCGTCATACAGCTTTGAAAAGGCGCGCGGCATACATATTCTCGGCGTGAGAGGGCAATAATTTAAGGCAAGGCGCAAATCGCGTGACAAGGCGGAAAGTTTGTGCTACACTTTTAATATGTTATCAAACCTCATAATTAAAAAATGTACGCGCGGCGGAGAAATGACTTCCGCCGCGCGTGTAAAAATAGGCAAAGCTTCGGGCATAGTCGGTATTATTTTAAATGCCGTGCTTTTCGCGGCGAAGCTTACGGCAGGCTTTATCGCGCACTCGCTCTCGGTTATTGCGGACGCGGTAAACAACCTTTCCGACGCGTCCTCAAACGTTATAACCTGCGTAGGCTTTAAAATGGCAAGCCGACCTGCGGACAAAGGTCACCCTTACGGACACGGCAGGTACGAATATCTTTCCGCGCTGTTCATAGCGGTAATTATTATCGCGCTGGGCGTGGAGATTATGATTGAAAGTATAAAAAAGATTATTTCTCCCGTGCCGACGGAATTCAGCTTTCTGACAGTAGGCATACTGTGCGCCGCGGTTTTGGTTAAGCTTTGGATGTGTCTTTTTTACAGACGGCTTGCAAAAAAAGTTAATTCGCAAACGCTTTCCGCCGCATCCGTAGACAGCTTGTGCGACAGCGTTGCAACGACGGTAATACTTGCGGGGACTATAATTTCCCACTATACCTCGGTTGATTTGGACGGACCCTTGGGAATTGCCGCCGCGCTGTTTATACTTTACGGCGGGCTTACGGTAGTTAAGAGAACGGTTGACACGCTTTTAGGCAAAGCGCCTGATAAGGAGTACGCCGAAAGCGTAAGGACGCGAATTTTAAAATACGACGGTGTTTCAGGCACGCACGATTTAATGGTGCACGATTACGGACCCAACAGGCAGTTTGCAAGCGTACACGTAGAAATGCCGGCAGAGCTGGGAATTATAAAGTGTCACGAAATTATTGATAAGATAGAGCGCGACTTTCTGGAAAGCGACGGACTGCACCTTATTGTTCACCCGGACCCTATCGCGCACCAAGACGATGAAACGCGGCTTTTGGTTGAGGATTGTTTGAAAGAAGTAGATTCGCGGCTGACCGCGCACGATTTAAAAATTATGAGCTGCGGAGATAAAACCAAGCTCGCGTTCGACTGCGCCGCGCCCGAGGAAATAAATCTTACAAAGGACGAAATCAGGGTAAAGGTTATCAGCGCACTGAAAGCGCGCCGCCCCGACTTGGAATGTGAAATTACTGTCGACTGCGGCTTTGCCTGCATAACGGAATAAAGTCAAATAAAAAGCCGCCGCGCTGAAATTCAGCGCGGCGGCTTTTTGATTTGCAACTACTTATATTCTACGCCGTTATTTTTTATCGCCGCTTTTATAAAGGTGTTCCGTTAACACCTTTTCAAGGCGGTTCATATCCACGGGCTTTGCAACGTGCGCGTCCATACCGCTGGACAGCGCGTTGTTTATATCCTCCGCAAACGCGTTAGCCGTCATTGCAATAATTGGTATGGTGTTCGCGCGCGGATGAGAGCTTGCGCGGATAGCTTTCGTAGCTTCATAGCCGTTCATAACGGGCATCTGAATATCCATAAGCACGGCGTCGTAATAGTTTTCTTCGGATTTTTCAAACATTTCCAAAGCTATCTTACCGTCGCACGCGACCTCGCAGGTAACGCCCTTCATATCCAGAAGCTCGCAAAGAATTTCAGAATTAAGCTCGTTATCCTCCGCAACGAGGAAGCGCCTGCCCTCCAGCGACTGAGCGTTTTCCGCTTCCTGAACATTACCGCCTTTCTTAACGTTTATATTCCTTATAGTCTGTTTTAAATTGCTTAAAAAGAAGGGCTTGGGCAGGAACGCGTCAATGCCGGCTTTTTCGGCTTTCTGTTCAACGCCGCTCCAATCGTACGCCGTAAGCAGCATTACCGAAGCCTCCTTGGGAACTATTTTTCTGATAGCCTTAGTGGTTTCTATGCCGTCCATACCCGGCATTTTCATATCGACTAAAATCAAGTCGTAATCTTTTCCGCATTCGTGCGCGGTCTTGACGATATCAATTGCCTGTGCGCCGCTTAACGCCGATTGCGTTTCAACGCCTATTCCGTCCAAGGTTTCCACAACGCCTTCGCAGCAGTCCGCGTCGTCGTCGATAACGAGAGCTTTGCAAATTTTATGGTCCCTGAAGAAATCATGCTCCGCGGCGCCGTCGCTTATGCGAAGCTCAAGCTCAATACGGAAGGTGCTTCCCTTGCCCTGCTTACTTTCTACGGAAATAGTGCCGCCCATAAGCTCGACCAAGTTTTTGGCAATGGACATTCCAAGCCCCGTGCCCTGAATCTGGTTTACGGTACTGCTTACTTCACGGGTAAAGGGTTTGAAAATGTTTTCAAGGAACTCCGCCGACATACCTATACCGTTATCCTTTACGGTAAAGCACAGGCGCGCAAAGTTTGCGTTCACGCGCGGAAGTCCGCGTATTTCCATTAAAACCTTTCCGCCTTCGGGCGTGTATTTGACAGCGTTGGATAATATGTTCATTAAAATCTGGTTTATCCTCAGCTTGTCGCCCAAAAGCTTTTCTTCCTTTATGCCGTGAACGACTATATCGAAGCTCTGCTTTTTGGCTTTTGCCTGCGGACGCATTATATCGTCCAGCTCGTCAACAAGCTCGGGCAGGCTGAATTCACAGACGTTGAGAACAGTTTTGCCGTTTTCGATTTTGCTCATATCCAGAATGTCGTTTATGAGCCCCAGAAGATGCTGTCCGGACGAGGAGATTTTTCGCGTATGCCGCATAACCTTATCCGCGTCGGCGGCGTCGCGCTTTAAAAGCTCGGTAAAGCCGATTATCGCGTTCATAGGCGTGCGGATATCGTGCGACATATTGCTTAAAAATACGCTCTTCGCCTTGTTTGCCGCCTGCGCGCTTTCCAAGGCTTCCTTTATCGCGTACTCCGTCTGTCTTTCCTTGGTTCTGTCGGAAAGCACTACTATAAATTTTTCGCTTGCGCCCACAGACGTGCGGTAAACGGTTTCAAGGAAGAATTTACGCGCACCAGTCTTTTTATGCTCGCGCTCGCATTCGTAAGTAACCGAGCCGTCCGCAGGCAGATTTTTCAAAGCCGTTTCATCAACGGAACCCACGTCTTCATAATCGGTATTTTTCAGCGCAGTGACGCTTTCTTTCACCTCAGTCGCCGCCACGCCAAGCACGCGTTCAACGTTAGGGCTGACGTATTCCACTGCCAAATCTTCGCTTGAAAGCATTAAAAATACGTCGTCGGTGTTGTTTGCAAGCAACCCGAAAAGCTGCTCGCGGTACTTAACCTCCGTTTCCTTTGCGTGTACTCTCTTTCTGTAAAAGTAGGTAACGAACACGAACAATGCAAAAATGACGATCGCCGCGGCGAATATAATAACGAAGCTCTGCGAAGTTTTTAAAATGTTCTGCGTATGCTGAATTACCGACGAATTAGGTATAGCGGAAACAAGATACCAGCCGTCCGTTTCTTCAATAGGCGCAAACGCAAATATATAGTCCGAGCCGTCGAACTTAAAGCGCATAGCGCCCTGTTTTTTGTCCGACATATTTTCCTGAAAGGTTTTAACGTCGGCTTCCGAGTTGCCGTTATGCTTTATCACGTCGAAAACGTTTGAAAAAGTGCGGTTGCTGTTGTTATGGGTTGAGCGGACGAAAATATCGCCGTCCGTGCCTACCACGTAGAAAAAGCCAGTGTCGTTATAGAAGGACAGAGAAAACTCGTCGCGTAAAATAGAAGTTATCTGACCCTTCCTCACAAGTCCCTTTTTGCCGTCCGTAAAAGTAAAGCGCTGGTAATAGCCCAAAGTCTGCTGACCGGTAAAGTCGTTTATATAAAGCTCGGTTACTCCGCTTTCGCCGTAGCTTGAAAATCTTTCGTCGACCTCCGCCGCATTGAGGGAAATAACATCGTCGCTGTTCGCAAGGTAAAGCTCACCGCCGCCCTCGTCGTCGAATATGACGAGCGAGAATATACCCACGCCCATACCGTACTGACCGAGGATATAAGTCATTTCGTCCCTGTCCTCCGATGACAATCGGGAAACGTTTTTAGCCAGTCTGGATACGGTTTCCTTTTCCTTTTTAACGTAGGTTCCGAACGCGTGTCCGCCCTGTGAGGTAACCTCGGTAATATTCACTACCAACTGGTTCCAGAGCGACAGCTGCATTTTGGAAACGTAAACGTAGCCCAAAATCATAAACAGAACCACGCACACCGCTGCGGCAACGGGAAAAACAAGCTTTTTAAATAACTTCATTTTACTCGCCCTCCTTGACCGAAAGCATATCTTTCAGTAAAGCGTTAGCTTCCGCCGCACCCATTCCGCCGAGCATACGCGTTGCGCACTCAATCAGACAGACATCAAGGGTAAAGCTTATATTATAATCAGAGCCCAAAACAAAACTGCCGGTTTTTAAATATTCCGTCATGGGGGAAACAGCTTTATCCGTAGGCGCACGCGAATCCTTTAAGGGCATATAACCGCTTTGTCCGTCGCAGTACTCCCAAAGCACGTCAGGCTTAGTAAGATAGTTTATAAGCTTTTTAGCTTCGTCCGCGTACGGGCTTTCCGCATTGACAGAATAACACGAATCCATATCTATAACCGCCACGCTTCCGCCGCTAATCACGGGATAGGGATGCACGCCGTAATTGAAGCTATTGCCGCTGTATTTAAGCTTTTCCCCGAACATTACGGAAGCCCAGCCGCCAGTAAGCATAAAGGGACGTTCGCCTTTGACGAAAATATCCAAGTCGCCCGAAGCCTGCGCGGTCGTCAGCGCCTCGCCGCAGTCAATCCAATTACGCGAAATCATTTCGCCTGCAAGATTTATTCCTTTTTCAAGGTACTGCGTAATTTTTACGGGATCGCCGTTGAATTCCGCAATCATTTGCGAACGGTTTTCCGATTGATAAACCTCGTACAGCCCCGCAGCGGTTATTAAAGTACGCAACGAGGAATAGTTGTTTATTACCAACGGAGTAATGTTTTTTGAAACGAAGTAGTTGCATACTTGTGCAAACTCTTCCAAGCTTTCGGGCACCTTTAAGCCGTGTTTATTCAACAGGTCGTAATTTACGTACATGCCGTAAGTCGTGACGCAAGTCGGCACGAAATAAATTCCGCCGTCCGCCGCCGTCATCTGTCCGCGCACGACGTCGCTGAAAGCTTCAACGTTCAAAACGTCGGTTAAATCGGCAAGCTTGTTTTCGCCTGTAAGCCTTACCGCGCGGTCACGGTCAACCATAAACGCGTCGTCCAGAACGTCGGCGGCAAAACGCTTATCAAACGCGTCCCAATACGCCTTGCCTTTGACGCCCTCGTACATTACGTTTATATCCTTATTTACACTCATAAAGCCGTGCATGGAATTTTCAAGCGCCAAAAGGGTTAAGGTGTCCGCCTTGTAGCCGAATAAGTTTATCTGCTTCTCGTTCTTTTTTTCGCCGCTTCCGCCGTTCACTATTACTATTTCACCGCTCTTTGCGCTGCTGCAGCCGGCAAGCGTTCCGAACGCCGCAACCCCTGCAATAAGCAGGGCGGCTATTCTTCTCTTTTTCATTAAATAATACCTCTTGCAGACGGTAAAAAATTAAAGAAACCGTCCGCCGTGATTTAGACAATAAATATTTTAACACAGCACGCCGACGTTTTGCAACTACTTGAAAACCGTTTGAAGTTATTGAAGACGTGAAAGCCGCCGCGCTAAATTCTGCGCGGCGGCTTTGTTTAACATTTTTATATCATTATAAGGCTTGACGCAAAGCCTGCATAACTTCGACCAAATAAGCAGCCTTTCCGTTGCTTTTATCTGTCAAACGGAGTTTTTACTTTCATCCGGTCGGAGGTAATTAAAACGTGTGCGCGCGTTATATTTTCCGCGCTGACTTTAAGCCTGTAGCGGCTGTCGGAAAGCACTTCCTCAAGAACTATAGTAAACGACGCGCTTTCGGTATATTCGCCGCTCCAAGCAAGCCCGCCCTTATAGTCGTACACCTCGAAGAGAATTTTTCCGCCCTCCAATTCAAGCGTTACGTCCATAGTAATTTCAATACCGCCGTCTTCAATCAGTAAAATACTTTCCGACGAAGGGCTTATAATTTCGCCGTCCTTATAATAGGTGTATTCTATTTTCATTGACTGTTTTTTCAAATCGGAACAGCCTGCAATTGCGCAAGCCGCCACAGCTATAACCAATAAAATTAAAAGCGCTTTTCTATTCCTCATTGCTATATGCTCCACGAATTAAAATTATATTTTCTCTTAAGAATGGTTTTTGTTTTCAGCGCCGCTGTTCATCGCATTTTTATAGCTTATAAAAATATGGCTTACCGCAAATACAACGGCAAAAGCAATTAAGGGCAGGTTCGCCAACACAACACCGCTGAACAGAAATATACACGACGGAATTACTGAAAGCGAAAGCGCCTTCAGTTTGCCTTCCCTGTCCCAACATATTACCCAGAATGCTAGATATGCAACACAAAGCGCCCCGTTAACCGACAGATAAACCGTAAGCGCATAATCAAACCAAAAGTTAAAATAAGTATACGGGATATTAAACACCATTAACAGCATGCACGCATATCTGCCGGTTTGTTCGGCAATGACAGCCGCTTTGCCGTTATAATTGTCCGAGGCGGCATTTTTAAGCTTGACCGCATAAATAATATTCGGCAGCATAACGATTGCCATAACCGCCAGACCGTAATAATTAAACCAACCCATGAAAAAATTATATCATATCAATATGTTAAATGCAAGAAAACCCAAAAGGTGATATGGCGCGTACTAGTTTAGCGCAACAAAAAAGTACGAACCGTGACGGTTCGTACTTTAACGAAACTGGTGGAGATAGCCGGATTCGAACCGGCGACCTATACGTTGCGAACGTATCGCGCTACCAACTGTGCTATATCCCCGAATATTATTGCGCAAACAAGCGCCGATTGATTACGGTTTGTATTATATCATTTCAGATACGGCTTGGCAAGCGTTAATACGTAAAAAAATGTAGTTTACTTTTTATAATTCCTATGGCTGTTCTTTTTGCCTGAGCCGTTTTTTTTCAGATACTCGGCGCACTCCTTATCATAACCAAAGTCACATTCCATAGCGTCGTTCGTGGGCTTATCGGTTAGCGTACATATCTCGCACTCCTCCTCCCAGCTCCACTTACAGTACGGGCAGCCTTTTTTCATTGCAGTATTCCTCCGATTTAATTTTGCCCGCTTTTCCGATATTTTAACCGCAAATAAATGACACAAATAATATTCACCGCCCTAACGGTTTGAAAAACGCTTGCAAACGCGCGCTTTAACTGTTATAATATTTAAGCTCGGGGGCATAGCTCAGCTGGTTAGAGCGCTTGCTTGACATGCAAGAGGTCGATGGTTCGAGTCCATTTGTTCCCACCAATAGCAACCTGAATTTTAAAATCAAATTCAGGTTGTTTTTTCTTTTATAAAAAATACGCCGTAGTGAATATTGAAAAAAACATTTGCTTGTGGTATAATGTTGCATAATCTGAAAATAAGCGTGCAACTGATGAGTTTTATAAAAAAATTTAAGTCGTTTTTGGAAATTCTTTTTCCAAGATTTATGATGACGGCTTTGAAATTCCGTCCAAGCAGAATTTGATTTTCGATATTATAGATTTAATTGAAGAAAGGCACTAATCTATCGGAGAAATGCAGATGTATAAAACCGTTTCCGAAAATTTATCCGTCGGTGATTTGGTTGCGCTCGGAAGCTATCCGCAAAGCGAAATCAAAGCCGAAGAAACTATCCGCGAAGTAAAAAAATTATGCGGCAGTCCGCGTTTAAGCAAAGATTCCGCGGGGTTTAAATATGAAAACTGCTTCGGCAGCGGCTTCCTCTGCGACTGCGCATACG
>CAMWNA010000009.1 GCA_947175515.1 uncultured Clostridia bacterium
TTTTTTTTTTTTTTTTACACCCCCATTTTTTTATTTTTTTCGCTTCCCACCCCCTCTCATTCGTCGGGCGGGGGGGGGGGCTCCCCCCCCCCCCCCGCCTTGAAATACCGCATGTTTTATTATAAAGTTAATTCATCACAATGATAGTGAGTGTCTTGAGAGTCGAAGTAGGTTACCTTATCATAATTGTTTAGATATTCATTCTTTTATATTATTTCAACTTCTTTTGCGTCGTTAACATTTAAATATTATTTGTAATTGTTGTTCCGCTAAATATCTCAGTTTCCAATTTTAAATATTTTCTTGTGGTTTTTATAAGCATAATTTGGGTTTTAGGGGGTGGTTGCAAAGCAAAGGTTATATTGTGCGTCCAATCGCCTGTTTTTGCAAAATCAATAATATCAAATTGATTATAGTCCACAAAATTTTTAAAGTCTGTGTTGTAGGTAAATAGATTTTCAAAATTTCTATAAGTTGTTGTGGTGTAATTCGTTTCGCTTTCCACCACTGCAGTTTTTTGCTTATCCAATTCCTGTATAAACAAACCGGCTTGCATATATTTCTCCGAATGTAGCATATACAAATCACTATACTCTTGTTTGGTTAAGTTGTATTTAAGTATGTAGTTAGTGTAGTAGTTTGTGTTGCCCACGTTTTTCACCCTAGTGGAAAGGTATAAAGTGGAGGTATCATCATTTTTTACGTATGCAATGCTTTCGGCTTTTAAAGCTCCGCTTTTATATGCCGCTACGTCGTGCCCTCTTTGTTGTAAAAATTTAAACGGTGTAGGTCCGTACACGGGCGTAATTCTGTTACTGTTTTTTTCAGGGCTGTCTAATATTTCGGCATAATAACTATCGGTTAAAACGTTTTGTAAAATTTGGCTGTATTGGGTGGTTGGTTCAGTCTTGTCAGTGTCGCCGTCGGTGGTACCGCCTGTTACGTTGCAAGCGGTAAAAGTTAATGCACCGAATACGGTAGCAACAGCTGCTAAAAGTGTGATAAGTAGTTTTCTTTTCATTTTTTTGTCCTCCAAAAGTTTTCGCGGACAAAAAATAAGGGCAACCGTTAAAGGTTGCCCGCATACTGTACCCTTAACAGTTGCTTATTATTTTGATACTCCCCAAGTTATGAGGCATATTAAATTTGAGGTACAACTATGCCTTGATAGTTATCCTCATAACTTTTTGGGAGTATACTCCGAT
Source organism: uncultured Clostridia bacterium (assembly GCA_947175515.1). Taxonomy (GTDB): domain Bacteria; phylum Bacillota; class Clostridia; order Christensenellales; family Borkfalkiaceae; genus Coproplasma. Next base: position 1,206 of record CAMWNA010000009.1, read on the forward strand.
TATCAAAATAATAAGCATAATAAGTTTAACACGGTTTGCAATTTTTTTCAAGCCTTTTGCGGAAATAAAATTTTAAGATACAGCGGCGCGGTTTTACCGTTAATTTTCAAAACCTTTACATATGCCTTGACAGGTGTAAAGTTTTAGTGTAAACTTGAATATAATATACAAAACTAACCTGAACGTAAAGAGGTTGAATTTGAAAGACAGATACGACGTAATTATAGCAGGCGCAGGCGTTGCGGGGCTTAACTGTGCGTTGCACGTACCCGTTGATAAAAGCGTGCTTATAATCTGCAAGGGCACGCCAGATAAAAGCGACAGCTATTTAGCGCAGGGCGGAATTTGCCGCTTAAAGGACGAAAACGATTTTGAAAGCTACTACGCCGACACAATGCGCGCAGGTCACGGCGAAAACAATCCTGCCGCCGTCGAGTGTATGATCAGAAATTCCCCTGCGGTCATTGACGGACTTATAGAACTAGGAGTGGACTTTGCAAGGGATAAGGACGGCTCGCTTGCGTACACGCGCGAGGGCGGACATTCCGAAAACCGGATTTGCTACCATGAGGATTGCACGGGCAAGGAGATAACCGCTAAGCTTATGCAAAAGGTTTCCGCGCTAAAAAACGTCGAAATCGCACCCGAAACGGTTATGCTGGATATAATATGCGCGGATAACGAATGCTTTGGTATCGTCGCATTGCAAAAGAGCACGGGCGGGGTTAAAAAAATTTTCTCGGATTATACCGTGCTTGCGACGGGCGGCATAGGCGGCGTGTTTGAAAAAAGCACGAACTTCCGCATTTTAACGGGCGACGGCGTGGCAATCTGCTTAAAGCACGGCGTTGCGGTCGACCACGTGAACTACGTGCAAATTCACCCTACCACGCTGTATTCCGAAAAAGACGGCAGAAGCTTTTTGATTTCGGAATCGGTGCGCGGCGAGGGTGCGCTTTTACTTGATAAAGATTTCAACCGTTTCACCGACGAGCTTCAACCGCGCGACGTGGTGACCGCCGAAATTTTAAAACAAATGAAAAAGGACGGTACGGCTTACGTATGGCTGGATATGCGCCCCGTTCCCGAAGAAGAGCTTAAAACGCACTTCCCCGCAATAGTTGCGCGGTGCGCGGAGGAAGGGTACGACGTATTCCGCGAATGCGTGCCGGTAGTACCTGCGCAGCACTATTTTATGGGCGGTATAAGGAGTGATTTGCAGGGCAGAACCACTATGCCAAGGCTTTACGCCGTGGGCGAAACCTGCTGCAACGGAGTACACGGCGCAAACAGGCTGGCTTCAAACTCGCTTCTGGAAAGTCTGCTGTTTGCCAAACGCGCGGCGGAGGATATAAAGGAAAGCTATTGCAATGCGGACCGAGCTACCGCTTTACGCGCGGCGGAGCGTTTGGATATGAACGAATATCAAAACGCGGACGCGATTCTGCAGAAATATAAAAACGATATTATAAGAGCAATTAAGGAGGCGGAAAATGTTAAATCCCGTAACTGACGCAATAAACGCTGACGAGCTTATTAAGCTTGCGTTGAAAGAGGATATTTTCAACGAGGACGTTTCAACCAACGCGGTAATAAAAAATTACGTAAAAGGCAGCGTGCAATTAATATGCAAGCAGGACGGCGTTATCTGCGGCTTGCACGTTTTCGAACGCACTTTTAAAATATTGGACGCGGACACACAGTTCGCGTTTTTCGCAAAAGACGGCGATAAAGTGAAAAAGGGGCAGCTTATTGCCGAAGTCGTCGGGGATATTCGCGTTCTCCTTTCGGGCGAGCGTACGGCGTTGAACTTTCTGCAGAGGATGAGCGGTATTGCAACGTACACCGCGGAAGTGGTAAAGCTTTTGGAAGGAAGCAAAACCAAGCTTTTGGATACGCGCAAAACCACGCCCAATATGCGGCTTTTTGAAAAGTACGCGGTAAAAGTCGGCGGCGGCAATAATCACCGCTATAATCTTTCGGACGGAATTTTATTGAAGGACAACCATATCGGCGCGGCAGGCGGCGTTAAGCAGGCGGTGGAGCGCGCTAAAGCCTACGCTTCATTCGTAAGAAAAATAGAAGTCGAGGTGGAAAACCTTGAAATGTGCCGTGAAGCGTTGGAGGCGGGCGCGGATATAATTATGCTTGATAATATGTCACCCGAAGATATGAAAAAAGCCGTCCGCTTGATAGACGGCAAAGCGACGACGGAGTGCAGCGGAAACGTCACGCGCGAAAACATAAAAAATATTATAGATACGGGCGTGGACTACGTTTCAAGCGGTGCGCTTACGCACTCGGCGCCCATTCTGGACCTGTCGCTTAAAAACCTGCACCCCGTGGAGGAGAAATGAAATCGGCGGAGCGCAGGCAGGAAATTTTAAGCCTGTTGGGGAATACGGAAAACCCTATTCCGGCAAACGTTTTAAAGGAACGTTTTGATATTTCGCGGCAGGTGATCGTGCAGGATATCGCAATTCTCCGTGCGAACGGCTACGACGTAATTTCCACAAACCGCGGCTATATTTTAAACGGCAAACAGCAGGTAACGCGGGTATTTAAATGCCGCCACACATTCGAACAGCTTGTGGACGAGGGTGAGCTTATAATAAACCTCGGCGGCAGGGTGGAAGATATTTTCGTCAACCACAGGGTGTACGGCAGAATTTCCGCACGGCTGGATTTACACAACCGCCTTCACGTGGAGGAGCTGTACCGTTCGCTGGTGTCGGGCGCTTCCAAACCTTTGATGAGCGTGACGGACGGTTACCATTACCATACGGTTTCAGCCGACAGTGAGGAGGTTTTAAACGAAATAGAGCGCGCCCTGAGAGAGAAAGGATATTTGATAGAAATTTAAGTATCGCAGTTATAATCGGCAGACGCTTGTTTTGCGTCCGCCGATTATTTTTATCGCGCATAAAAAATTAAGAATTTATTAAAGATTTACTCCTTTAAAAATGGTATAATTAAAACGGAGGAAAGCTATGAAATATAATTGCCTTATCATTGACGATGAAAAAGTGCTTGCGGACAGTACGGCGGAATACTTCAACCTGTTCGGCGTAAATACGGTTGCAGTGTACAGCGCGGAAGAGTGCAAAAAATTTTTCAAAGACGATACGGCGGAACTCGTACTTCTCGATATAAATCTAGGGGACGGAAGCGGCTTTGAGCTGTGCAGGCAGTTAAGGGCTACAACTGACGTTCCCATACTTTTTATTTCCGCGCGGACAAGCGACGACGATAAAATCGTCGCACTGAATATCGGCGGCGACGATTACGTACAAAAGCCCTATTCGCTGGGCGTGCTGCTTGCAAAAGTTAAAGCCGTGTTAAAGAGGTTCGGTCAAACCGAAGTTAAAAAATATTCGGACGGTTATTTGAAGGTCGATTTCGATTCTAAGCAAGTCACGGTAAAAGGCGGCGCAGTAAAGCTTACTTCGCTTGAATTCAGGCTGCTTACGTACCTTATTGAAAACGAAGGCAAGGTTATATCCAAAAAGGAACTGTTTGAAAGGGTGTGGGAAGATAAGTTCACTGGCGACGGCACGCTGAACGTGCACATCAGAAGATTGCGCGAAGCGATAGAAATCAATCCCAACGAGCCTAAGTATATCATTACTGTTTGGGGTGACGGCTATAAATTTACGGGGGCGTGCGTATGAAAAAACGACTCTTTTTAATCGGCGTAATTCCCGTATTAATAGCCGAAATTGTTTTGCTTATCGTCTTTGCTTTGCAAACGCCGGATTTTGTGCAAGATACCGTTGCGGTTAACGAGGTAATGCAAGCGGTTACGCAGGATTTTGATTCTATCGATGAGCATAAAAACCAAACCGCGCTTGACTACGTTGTGCTGGATAACCAAGGCAAAGCGCTTTATAAAACGCAATCTGGACTTTCCGAAAGCGTAAATGCGGCAATCGCGCACAGGGACACGATACTCGATATTACTATTGACGGGTGTTCTGTCGGCAAGGTTATTATTTATAACGACGGGGCACAAACGCTTAAATCGCAAAAGCAAACTGCGGTTATCGTGCTGTCGGCTGCAATCACGGTTCAAAGTATAATCTGTATCGCATACGCCGTATATATGCACGTTACAATTTTAAGACCGTTCCGCAAATTAAAAGGCTTTGCAGAGCGTGTTGCCGACGGGAATCTGGATATTCCGCTGGAAATGGACAGGCGTAATCTTTTCGGTGCGTTTACGGAAAGCTTCGATATTATGCGTTCCGAGCTTAAAAAAGCGCGCATCGCCGAAGCGCAGGCACAGCAAAGCAAGAAAGAACTCGTAGCAAAGCTTTCACACGATATAAAGACGCCTGTTGCGAGCATTAAAGCCGTTTCCGAAGTAGGGCTTGCCGTGGCGGAGGGCGGTAAAGACAAGGCTAATTACACGCAGATAATAGTCAAAGCAGACCAGATAAATACGCTGGTTACAAACCTTTTTACGGCAACGCTTGAAGAGCTGCAGCAGCTGACCGTAACGCCTGCGAATATTGAAAGCAGGCAAGTAAAAACTATGCTGGAAAATGCGGACTATCTGCACCGTGCGGCAATTTGCGAACTGCCCGAATGTTTGGTATATGCCGACGGTTTGCGCCTGCAGCAGGTATTCGATAATATATTTGCCAATTCTTATAAATACGCAAAGACGGAAATTACCGTAAAATCAGAAAAAGACGACGATCATATAAACGTAGTTATAGAAGACTTCGGCGGCGGCGTAAAGCCCGAAGAGCTGCCAGTATTGAAGGAAAAATTCAAACGCGGCGGCAATTCAGCAAACACCGAAGGGGCGGGGTTAGGGCTGTATATTTCCGACTATTTTATGAAAGAGATGCAAGGCGGACTGAATATTGAAAACGGCGCGCACGGTTTAAAAGTAACCGTTACGCTTGCATTAAGCGGAAAACTATAACGGGGATTTGTGAACTAATTTAAGAATTATTTAAGAAATCGTTAAAGACGTTTAAGAATTGAAAAGCGTACAATGGGCGTGTAAAAAGGAGGCTTTTATATGCAACGGCAAATTCTATTGAAAACCGAAAAATTATGCAAAACGTTTTCTAACGGAGGCTTGCAGCAACACGTTCTGAAAAATATCGATCTGGAGCTTTATCAGGGTGATTTTACCGTAATCATGGGCGCAAGCGGCGCGGGCAAATCCACGCTTTTATATGCTCTTTCGGGTATGGATACTCCCTCGCTTGGTACTATTACGTTCGGGGACAAGGTCATATCCGATTTATCGCAGGACGGACTTGCGCTCTTCCGCCGCGACCATTGCGGGTTCGTATTTCAGCAAATTTATCTCATCGACGGAATGTCCGTTATGGATAACGTGCTTTCCGCAGGACTTCTCGTAAATAAAGACAAGAAAGCGCTTGTGGCAAAGGCAAAGGAACTGTTTGCGGCAGTTGACATTTCCGAAGAAACGCAAAAAAAATTCCCCGCGCAAATATCAGGCGGTGAAGCGCAAAGGGTCGGCATTGTCCGCGCGCTTATAAACAGCCCTGAAATTCTTTTCGCAGACGAGCCTACCGGCGCGCTCAATTCCAAAACGGGACTTGACGTTCTCGATATGCTCACGAAGTTTAACGGGCAAGGTCAAAGCGTTGTTATGGTTACTCACGATATGCGCTCCGCGCGCCGCGGCAACCGTATTCTCTACTTAAAAGACGGCGTTATTTTGGGCGAGTGCAACCTCGGTAAGTATTCGCACGGCGATACGGCAAGGCATGAAAAGCTTACCGCATTCCTTAAAGAAATGGGGTGGTAATAATGAGAAAGCTATTTATTATTGCGCGCTCTAACATGCGTAAAGCAAAGGGGCAGACCGTAGCAATTGTCGTTTTGATTTTGCTTGCGGCGCTTCTGTTAAACCTTTGGCTGATGCTGTCTATGGACTATAAAGCCAACTTCGACAGATACCACGATAAACTCAACGCCGAACACGTTACGCTTGCGGTGGACGATAACGGCGGTTCGGTACGCGAATTTTTAACCCGAACGCTTGACAACGACGCCGAAGTGAAAGAGTACCGTCTGGATAAAAGTATGCACATGTTTGGCACGTTTTCCTATAACGGCGGAATGATGAACGGCGATTTCGTTTTTACGGATAAGCAAACGGCTACCACGCGCACGATAGGTAAAGCCGAAATCGTTGAAGAAGGCAATTTAACAAGCGGCGTATATCTGCCTATGCTCTATAAATCGGATAAATTTTCCGTAGGCAAAACGATTGAAATATCCATAGGCAGCTATCCCGTGACGTACACTATATGCGGTTTCTTCAACAGTGTAATGATGGGGTCTCATAACTGCGCTTTAACTCAAATCATACTTACAGCAGATAAATATGCTGAGCTTGAAGAATTGAATTACGCACCGCAAGCAACGTTATGTTCGGTGCGCTTAAATAATAAATCAACCAATCTTAACTATGAGGCAAAGTTAAAGTCGGTTGTTTCCGAATGTTTCCCTAACACCCGTATGACCAGCAATTGTTACGATATCGTTGCGCAGTCGCGCTATATCTCGCAGGGGATATGTTCCACAATTATGAGCGTTATGGCGTTTTTGGTTCTGTTGATTGCGCTCGTGGTAATAGTATCGAATATCATCAATTATATACAGGTCAACATTAAAAATCTGGGTGCGTTTAAAGCCGTAGGTTATACGTCAAGGCAACTTGTATTCTCTCTGTTATTGCAGTTTTTGGGGCTCGCGCTTATTGCAGCGCTTGTGGGTGCGGCGCTTTCGTATGCGCTTTTCCCTGCGATAAATTCAATGATGATGGCGCAGACGGGAATACCGTATACAATTCACTTTTTACCGCTGCCCGTTATTATCTCGCTTGCAATTTTAGGCGGTGCGGTTGCGCTTTCCGTTTGGCTTTCGGCTCGCAGAATTAGGAAAATAGAGCCTATCGTTGCGTTGCGCTCAGGCGTACAAACACACAATTTTAAGAAAAACCGCGTTCCGCTTGAAAAGACAAAAGCGCCGCTCAATTTTGCCTTAGCGCTAAAAACCACGCTTTCGGGCGTTAAGCACAATATCACCGTTTGCGTTACAATGCTTGTTTTATCGCTCGTCGTGGTGTTTTCGGGGCTTATGACGGAAAATATGATTATCGATATGTCGCCGTTTATAAACCTGATAGTCGGTGAAACGGCAGATAGCGCAATTAACTTACAGGAAGAAGCTGAAGACGATTTTCTTGCAACCTTGAATTCGGACAGCCGTATAGAGAAAGTCTATCTTTACAATTCTTTGAATATATCGCACGTTGGCGGTGCGGAACTTATGGCAACGCTTTGCGACGATTTTTCAAAGGTGAATAATAAGAGCGTGGTATTCAAGGGCAGATTTCCCAAGTACGGCAATGAAATAGTAATCGCCGCAAAATACGCAAAAGAGAAGGGGTTTGCAATAGGTAATGAAATTGAAATTACGGCGAACGGCAAAACCGAAAAATACCTTATCTGCGGTTTTACGCAAATTACCAATAACCTTGGCAGGGACTGCCTTTTAACAAGGCAGGGCTACGAGCGGTTGGGAACGTTGCAGAACGTTACTTACTATATTAATCTTTCAGACGGCACGGATATAGACGCTTTCAACGAAGAAATAAAAAGCAATTTTAAAGGTAGCGTAAACGGCGTTATAAACGTATTGGCTACGGTTAAAGGCGCGGGAAGCGTTTACGTTTCGCTTGCGACTATCATTGTAATTGCCATACTCGTGCTTTCTGTAATTATCGTAGCGTTCGTGCTGTATCTGTTGGTGCGCACTATGCTCAATAATAAAAAGCGCGATTACGGAATTTTGAAATCGTTGGGCTTCACTACAAAGCAACTCATTTTGCAAACGGCGCTCTCGTTTATGCCTGCTATCATTCTTTCAACCGTTGTCGGGCTTGTTGTAAGCTGTCTTGTTATCAATCCGCTGATGTCGTTGTTTTTCAGTACTTTGGGCATTGTTAAGTGCACGTTTAATATTCCGGTCGTGTTCAGCATGGTTGCAGGAATAAGCTTAATATTGGTGTCGTTCAGTATAGCTTGCCTTTTATCACTTAAAATCAAAAATATAGCGCCCCGAAATTTGTTGGTAGGGGAAGCAAGGTGAAGCACGGTTAAATATGGTTTTATAAAAGGTTTGAAAAGCAAAACCTGATATAATTCGGAACGGTACGCCGTTATCAACTACGTTTTGAAGAACCGTTTTGTTGAACTTAGACCGCTCGAAAGCAGGAATAGAAAAACCGTGTCAACAGATTTGAACGTTGCACGGAGAAATATGAAGAAGTTAAATTATCAAAAAATATGACAAAAATTGATGCATTAAAAAGCGACAAACGAATGACGTAGTCAGAGGCTTAAAAACAAATTTTTCAACCACAATATATAGTGGTTAGTAAGCAAACAATACCACAATATCTGCTAATTTCGATGATTTTCAATTTTTAACTCCCATATTGCTCCCAAATGATTTTATGTCATTTGGGGGCATTTTTTACCTTAATTTTGCAAGTTTTACTGCGCAAATTTTGAATGACGGATTTTGTCCGTCATTCAATGCTGATTTGGGAGTAACTCCCAATTCCCACAATGCCTTGTTGCTGATTTTTGGGAATTATACTCCCAAATTTAGCGTAGCTCCCAAAAATGTATAATTTTCAGGAAACAAAATCGGGGCATTCGCCCCGATTTCGTTTTATATTTTTGCTTTAGCTGTCTGCACTAATCAAAAACTAATCAGTACGTTTAATTTTATAATATGCCAAAACCTCATTTATTTCTTTGTCCTGACATTCATAATCCCCATCATTAAACTTATTCTTTGCAATAATCGATTTGGCAATATTTAATTTATCCTCAGATAAATTTTTGAATTTTTCCCACCATTCGTTAGCCAAATCACAATCATCGGGGAAATTATCTTTATATTTACCAGAAAGCTTGCGTCTAAGATTAGCGTCGTATCGTCTTCGATAGATTATAAAGGTCTCTGGCATCCAAAGAATGCGCATAAAATCACCAACATCTTTACCAAATGCCTCTTCGAAAAACGACTTCCCTCGACCAATCTTTCCTTTTGTGGAGTTGAGAACAGCTTGTATGGCCCTTATAAATTTCCTATTCCAATGGACTCCAATATAATCTCTATTGTTAAACCATTTAGGATCATCTATAGGATGATACTTCATCGGGAATGAAAATATAGTAACACTTAATTCTTCGCATAAGTCTACATTTATACGCATTCGTTCATATAAATCTTCGGGTTTATCTTTAAAATTATAGAGAAGATAGTTTGACAGATTAGTGATATTATATTTTGCGGCAGTTTTAACCGCTTTAATATAGATATCCCGCATCTCATAATGGTCAAAAGCAATTCTCAACGGACGTATTGCAACTTCAGATAGTTTTGACATCTTTTCATCCGTAACTAAGCGAGCATCAACCCCTTGATTAAAATCTATAAATCGCACTCTTGAAGATTGCTTATAAAATTTATCTGCTAATGGACGTGCTATTTTATCAAATTCAAATATATTTTCTCTGATAGCAAACAGGGGGTAAAGCAGATTTAATTTTTCTCTTTCAAGATAAAATTCCCCTTGTTCTTTTTCGTCTATAATTTTTGAGGCTAATTCGTCATAAATTTTTATAATTTTTTTAGTATATGCTCTAATATTTCTATGCTCTTCTAACGGTGCAGCAATATTAGAAAAAGCTACTTCATATTCATTAGCTGGAGTATATTTTCCATCTTTTTTAAATCCACAAAACTTTATCTCATCAATAATTTGATTAAATTGTTCCGAAGCAAAGACATTGTTATCTAATAATAGTAAATCTTTTTTTGCTCCATACAGCTTTTCAATATATTTCAATTGTGAAGAAATACCAATATAATTGCAATATTGCGGTTCCAAGTGCGGGACAGCACAGAATGCACATTTATTAGGACAACCTCGAGTCATATAAGCAAAATAAGCATTATTTGACGGATATTTATAATCAATTTCTTCAAGTATAGAGTAGTCCAACGGCAATCTGTCTATAATCTCAGCCCCATCTGGATCTATCATATTAGGCTTATCTAATAAACCGACCATTGGTTTTATTCCGGTATCTTTCTCCATCTGTTGAGGAAGAATGGTAGAAGCTATACCGCCTACTATAAAACGTCCGCCTTCAGCAAGAAAGGGCTTAGCATTATTAATTGTTTCTACTGTTCTTTTCCAATAGAAAGTAAATAAGGTCGTAACGCCAACTATATCAAACTTCGGATATTGTCTTCTTCGGTAACTATAATTATAACTTTTTAAGATATTAAAATTTACTTCACCCAAAGAACTTATTAAAGAGTCAATGAATTCTATTTTTCCAGATTTGATATATTTACATATTTCTTTCCTATGGATTGGCAATTTTTTGTCATCGGTTTTGAGTATGAATTCATCGCAAAATATCTCAACTGCTAAGTCTTTGGGATCGCCTTTGAAAAATCTAACATCGTCACCTCTGGATCTAAAATATGTAGCAAGTTTCATTAACCCCATAGGAGGATATTTGTTTCTATATGGCGGCTCAATAAGCAACACTTTTCGTTGACTCATTTTAATGTTTCCTCTATTTTAGTAACAATTTTTTCGGCTGTAACTTTATCGGTTACTGTAAAAATTACGTCAAAAATTCGACCAACCAATTTACGCTCTTGCTTGTTTAATCGTGCAAGCTTATCGACTCTCCAATTTTGCTTTTTACCATACTTATCTTCCTTATCATTATTAGGTGGAGTCGGCAGAGAAGTGGCAGTCGGACTATTTGGTTGCTTATTATGCTCTTCTCGTTTTTTCTGAATAATATTAGCGACCTGATTGAAAAGAGGCGTGTCCGAATTAGCTTTACTGATTTTTTTATCAATTTCTGCTCGAGCTTTTTGTGCATCAAGTTTAGCTTTTTCTAACTCATCTTCTTTTTGCGTCCTATGTTCAATGCCCGCAAACCCAGTTCGCTCAGTTTCTAAAAATTCAGCTTGTAAGGTTTCAAATTTTTCAATTTTATTATACCCGCTATTTATTGTAGACGCATTATAATATGTCTTATAGAGGTCATCGTTAAAATACTGCTTTAATAAATTTTCAAATTTCTCACGAGCCAAATTTTGATTAAAGTAATCACGCTGTGAATTTGGTATTAAGTTATCATCTAAAGCAAAAACTTCACCAATAAAATAGCTATTTCCTCTATCTTCTTTAAATAACTTTTGCAGAGCATCTTCGTCACCAATTTGAATATTTTCCTTGCGAAGACGTAATCCTCGCATAAGATTATTTTTAGGAATGGCTTGTTTAAATTGATAAACTCCAACCCACATCCAAGCAGCTAAATTCCTATTATCATCATAAAATTCTTTAAAAGAAACGCCTTCAACATCATCATATTTTTGTCCTGTTTTTTCTTTCAGGACAGTAACATACTTTTTCACGATTGGTTCGCTATTAACCGATATTGAATATTCGTCAATATGTACACCTAAATTTTTAGCATAATCATAAATAGATTTTCTAAAAATAAAAGAGTTTTGATAAGGAACAGGGGCAACAAATGATAAATAATCCTTTATTAGTGTAATATTCAAAATATTATCACTCAATTCATTGACATCATATAAGACTACTTTAAAAAAGTGTTTATCAATATCTGTATCTATTTTACTGCTGAATGAATAAACTTCTTTTAATATGTCGCTAGCTAAATATCTTTTTTGCTTACTCTGATGCTCAGCAAGGAGAGCTCTCATTTTTTGCGCATCACAAGACAAAACTGAGATTTTATTCTCACCTGCAGATTTAGATTGAAATTCTAATTTATTGCAATAAGCCAAACCACAAAGTCTACCAATACCTCTAAAACCTTTATCTTCTCCTAAAATCTTGTCTGAATCAGCGATGTTTCCCAATACTCGTGCAAAATCTTTTTCAGGAATTCCTGTTCCATTATCTTCAATTTCTATAGTACGAGTATCGGTATTTAACCAGATTTCAATTTTTCCTTGTTCAATAGATGGTAATAATCCTTTTGCTACCGCCTTATCGATAGAATCACAAGAATTCTGAATATATTCGCGATAAAGTATTAACGGATTCCTATACATACCCGTTGTAAGATTTTCAAGGATATTAGCACCAAATTGAAATTCTTCCATTGTATACCTCTTAATTTTTAAACTGTTTGTAAATGGGTTTGGGGAAATGAATTTTTAGCAATGACCGAAAGACTGGATTCTGAAGAAGATATTCACCTTGTTCAAGCCTTGTTAACATATTTTTGTATGTTGCGGGTATACTTGAATAATCTCCTTTAGATGTTTCTATCGCATTTGTCCTTCCATAGGCGTGAGTTGCACAGTTACCCGTTACACGAGAATGTATATCTGATCTAAATTGTTCAACACCAAAAAGAATCACACCAAGAGATCGACCTCTTTCAGTGACATCTAAAATACCTCTCAGTATGGGTGAATGTTTAGGTGCATCTTTGCCGGCATATTTGTTTAATTCATCTATGAATACAACTATTTTATCTGGAGGGGAGACGTTATATTCGCCGTCATATTCTCCTAATTTTAAATTATAAATTGTTCTTAAAGTATCACCAAAAACATAGGCTTGTTTGTCTTCCGCAAGTTTAGCTATGTCTACAACTAATACATCACCTTTTTTAATTTGTTTTATCTCGTCTGCAATACGGCACTCTTGTTTAATTTGATTTACTCTCTGGGCAAACATTTCATCGTTTATAGCCTTTTTTACAATACGCTTAAATTTTCTCCAGCTTAATACAGAAATCTCATCTTTTGCAGATTTGCTGTCACTACTCTTTTGCGCTTTTTCTGAAACCTTTTCTAAAAAAGCATTCCAAGTTGTTAAATCTTTAAAATCCGAGTCGTTTTCATCAATTATTTTTGCTATAATTGATTCCATTGTTTGCTGTGGATCGTCCACATTAGAAAACATCATTTCTATGCTTTCTTTATCATCCTCATAAGTATATTTATATTTTTTTAATTTTTGACAATTAATATAATTAGCTATTTCATCTTTACTAAGATAAGTAGATTGACGAGCAGAAGTGTCAGATGAATAAGGTATGAAATATTTAACCTTATTAAATGGAACAGGGGATAGATTTAAGTTTTTATATTCAGCTTTAACGTTCTCTCTTTCTTCTTCATTATTATCAAAATCATTCTCTTGGTCAATAGCCATTAAATCTTTACCTTTTACATTAAAGATTACAAAAGCAGTTCCTTTATCTTCGTCATTAGCGACATACTCATTATCTTGAACGGCTTTAAGCAAAAACATTGCATAAGAGGTTTTTGCTGCCAAACCAGAGATGCCTGAAATATTTAAATGTGCGCCTTCTGGTCCGAGTAAAAATTTACCATTAAGATTTACTGGTAATTCTATTTCATTTTCTGTTCCTGCATACATTTTGATTGAACCACAAGTTAAAGGGTTTTGAATTTTGTCTAATCCAAGAGCTGCAATTATTTCTTCTTTAGATGCCAGATATACTTTATCGTCATTATGAACAGGAGTTTCATTACCACGATTGTTAAAAGACACTTTTGCATCTACGTAATTCATTCCAATGCGACGAGTAGGTTCTAAAATCTCCGCATTACCAAAATCTGAAGATATGTAGTTAGTTAAATAACTCTGAGCATCGGTTATATGGGAAATGTTTTCAATTACACCAAATGTTAAAGAACCGTCAGAGCGTTTAACTTTAATAACATCAAACGCATGTAACTTTAGTTCTTCATTTGTCCAAAAACAAAATTTATCAATTGTGGTAGGCATTTTTTCTGTAGCTAAGACTCGACCTATAGGTTTTGAAATATCAATACTCATTTGTTTCTCCTAAAATAATTGTAAGAAGCTTTCTGCCGATATATATTTTGATTTAACATAACTTTCAGTAACAAAAATAGGATAAAGATGATTAGCCCAACGCAAATCAGCACCATAACAGACAGGATTTCGTTCATTTATGATATGCGCACTAAGCATATCGACAAGTTCGCTATCCATTCCAAATTCTTGTTCTTCGCTAGTTGTTAACATTTTTTCAACTTTAACAATGCCATCAAATGGTGTTCTGGTTTTGTCTTTATCCCTTATACGGATGTACCATACTGCAAACTTCATATCGCCGAAAAATTCTAAATTTTCAAAACAAGCAACGGGGGTACGATGATATAAAGGTAAATCGGCAATAAATCCAGGATTCGGTTTCTTGTTTATATCCAAGCAAACGGAAGGATTAAAATGTTTTGACACACCTAAAACATAGGCATAATTGCTTTTGAATTTCGCAAGAGACTTTTTATCTGCTTTATCTGCTTTTGTTGGACGATATTCTAAAGAACCGTCTTTTACCAAATAATTATTCTGATTCAATTTCCCAGAACGAACCAAATTGGCTACAGCTTCTTTTTCTTTTTCTATCATTCGGTCTTGTATAGTTGCTGTCGCCCTATCTTCATAATCTTTCTCACTTTTAATTGAAGATGTTGAATAAGGCAAAACAGCATTAATAGTCACATTTAGACTATTAGAGTTTAATTTTGTAGCAAGGGCGGGGAAAAAGCCTATTCGTCCGTCAGCATCAGCTTTGTCTGGTACGGAAACTACTATTTCTCCAATAAATGACTCTGGAATTAAGCGCCGATTCTCTCTTCGGCAACAACCGACTCCTATTTGCCCTGCAATTATGGGAAAAATTTCACTTCTTCCTCCAGTTCCAGAAGCCGCATAACCCATATGGTCAACTTTATAAACATGGCGTGAACCATCTAAAAAGTATTTCAGTATTTGGTCATCAACGGACGAAACTTCTTTTGCAAAATCAGTTAGATTTATATATGTTTTATGTGGAGTAGTTTCTTGTATTTTTAACCAAGTGTTAGTATTGTTCTCACTGCTAAAATCAACCGAGGGGCGGTTGTCGGTATCAAGACTATATTTATGAGCTTTATAGCTTTTTCCGCCTGTTTCTATTTCTAATAATTCAGTAATTTTGTGGGAGGTCTGCATTCGTTACCTATAAAATGACATTATATTTTATATTCTATCATAATTTTTGTTGTATATCAATACAATTAATTCTTTTAAATAAAAAACATTTTCAACATTTACTATTGACTTAAGCTTGATAATTATCAAAAAATTTATTTTCCGTATTTTCCTTCGGTTTCAAGTCTTGCGCGTAAGTCGGCTAAAACTTCACCGTTATATGTAAAGTGCAAAGTGCCTTGTACGGGGTGGTTGGATTCCAATAATTTTTGTGCCAACGCACTTACTGAGGTTATTGTTCCTTTATAGCTAATTGTCCTGTCGCCTGCAACGGTACAAATGATAGCAGGGTTATTCTTATAAATAATCTGTTCCCCTTTCTTAATTCCGCAAGCATAAAAAGAAAATGGTGAACGGCGTTCAATGCTTTCTTCTTTAACCTCATTCGCGGTTTTGGTATCGTTGACTTCACTTTGAGTGGGAGTGTGCAATTTCAAATTCTTCGTAAGCCCGTTGATTTTTGCTATGCCCTCTAAAAGTTTGAATGCATCCTCTTTTGTCATAGCGTAAAACTCACGCACACGCTTTTTGCCCTCGAATGTTTCAATTGAACGAAGATTAGGGTTTAAACTATCGATGATGTTATGAATTTGAATATCTGACAGTCTATCGGCTACTTCATAAGTAGCATAAACTCTGAATGCGAAAGGAACGCATTCGCTACGGTTAAGTTGTTTTAACCTTCTCTGAATGTCGTCGGCATACCCTATTTTCACATATTCGGGGAAGGACGGGTTTGTTAGAATGTAGATAACGCCTTTTGTTTCCAAAATAATTTTCTCCTATGTATTTAAGATTTCTAAACCGTCAAGTTTGTGACAAATTCTATACCGTTTTCTTCGCAGAATTTTTCAAAACGGTATAGGGTCAGTTTCTGTGGAAGGGCTTTGCCGTTCTCCCAGCGGTTAATTGTAGCAAAAGAAACGTCGAGCTTTCGCGCCAACATTTCCTGACTTAAATTGAGTTTTAGCCTTGTTTCAAGGCAGAACTTTGAGAATTCCATAATACACCTATCAAATTATAACATATTATAGCATACTTTTAAGTCTATTGTCAATAAAAGCAGAAAACATCTTCTTTGGAAATGCGTTTGAACAGATTGCAAGAATTTAATTTATATGGTAGAATATAAAAAAGCGCACGGATTGAATTACTATGTTAAAAACATCAATCAGATTTTTTGAAGATATTCCCGTGAGAGCCGTTTGGGACGATGACACTTCCAAATGGTGGTTTTGTGCTGTCGATATTGCCGAAGCCTTGACGAAAAGCAGTAATCCACGTGTTTATTGGGCTACGATGAAACGCCGAAATACTCAGTTGATTGCAATTTGCAAACAACTGAAATTGAAGGCAAACGATGGGAAGTCATACCTTACCGACGTCGTGGACGAAAACGGTGTTACCCTTATTACCGCACTTATTCCCGCAAAGAATAAAGAGAACTTTTCCAGATGGGTAAAGGGAATCGGAAGCACATTAGACGAAAAAAGTAAACAGAAGGCTTACGAACTGTTTGAAAACGGTTTGATAGACGAAATCGAAGTAGGTACTACGAAAGGGTTACAACAAATTCACGGATTTATCTTCGGCGGTCTTTACGATTTTGCAGGAAAAATTCGCGGCTTGAACATTGCAAAAGGCGGCTTTGCATTTGCGCCGTCAATGTACCTGAAAGAAAATCTTGCAATCATTGACAAGATGCCGGAAGATACGATTGAAAACATTGTTAAGAAGTACGTTGAAATGAACGTCGCTCATCCCTTTATGGAGGGCAACGGCAGAAGCACGAGAATATGGCTTGACCTGATTTTGAAAAAGAATTTGCGCAAATGCGTAGATTGGAGCAAAATAGACAAGCGTGCATACCTTTCCGCAATGCAGAAAAGTCCTGTGGATTATACCGATATTCTTGCGCTTATCAGCAGTGCGCTTACGGACGAAATTGATAACCGTGAAATGTTTATGAAAGGCATAGACTATTCCTACTACTACGAAACAGAAGATTGAAAAAGATAAAATAGCATTAGCCGCCGATGGTATTCCGTCGGCGGTTTACTTATTTGAAATTCGACATTTTAATTATAAAACAGACATTATTATACAAAAAAATAATATAAACAAATGTTTGTTTTCTCTTGACATCTATAAAATTTATGATATAATAAACTTATACGATAGAGTTCGTATGATAACCTTAAAATAGGGTTAGAGTTCTGCGGTGGACGTTACGGGGCATTGTCCATTAAGCGCAGAAAGTTTTTTGAACGGAAAGAGACCGTTCCTGCCTTAGCTTGCGATTTTTAACGCGAGGTGTTTTTGTTGTACGCAAAAATCGTGAGCCGTGATAGGCTTTTGTTGTTGTACAATTTTTTACGGCAACAAACTATGTGCAGCCGGAGTTATCCGAGATTCCCATGAGGATGCGAAAGTCGGATAATGTTGAGGGTTAATTTTAGTATACAAAAAAATTCATAGAATGGCTAACCACCATAGAGCAATTGAGCATTGCTAAATACGGTTAAGTCGGTGATTACGTTGTGCGTATCAGCGGCTTTTTTGTACCCTTTTTTCAGCTATCGTACCGCGCTGTTTTGCGTGGATGAAGATATAAATTATTTCGGAGGTTAATATGGATACAAGCTAACAAACAATTAGAAAGACTTATGCCGCAAGTCGGTAAACAAGCGGCAAAATAAAAATTATCGGAGGAAATTATTTGATTAAACAATTCAACTTTTACAAGTCCTATATGGACAACATCAGCAACTTAACTCACACCGAAGCAGGACAATATCTTAAAAAACTGCTTGAATTTATGTTCCGCGACAAAGAATTTGACGAGCTTGCTACCGACAAAATAACGAGTATGTTATTACTACTCTCGGACGATTTGAAAGCAGATAAAGAACGTGAACTTGCGGGAAATCATACACCCACAAGTAATGAGCGTCGCTTTGCTTTCCGTTCAATTTACGCCAACATTTTCTTCTGTCTGAAAGACGCCGATGCAGGTATTTTGATTAAGCAAATTTGCGACTATATGTTCGGCGGAAGCCTTGTTACGGCAGAAGAAACAAAGTCAGTAAAAAGCTATTTTTCGGCAATCAAGATACCTCTTTCAAAAAGCAAAGCGCAATCCGAAAGGGCAAAAAAGAACAATAAAAAGCCGATAAACGAACCTGTTACGCTTGATAAAATCCGCAGTGATTTCCCGTTTATAACAGGTTATTTACGGGCGGAAAACTCGGTCTTGGAAGGCGTAAACCTTAACGAACTTTACGCTTACATTAAAGACAAACAGTCAGAGCTTCAAGGGCAAAATATGTATTCGGTAGTTTTAAAATTCAAGGAATATTGCAACACCGAAGTTGCACCGAACTAATACCGAAGCCCCGCAGGGCGAACGAAACTTTTGAAAAAAGTGTAGTGAGCTACACTTTCGCAGAAAGTTAGCTAAAAAAATCTACAATTTATGGAGGAAAAATTATTTATATCATTTGTAATTTAAAGAAATTTCACAAGAACGACGTTGCCGACATCGAAAAAGAAAATGAACGCGACGAAACCTACGTAGGCGATAACAAGAACATCGACCACGAAAAAACCATTCTGAATTATCACGTAGTTAAGCCTGAAGCAAGTTATTGGGACAAAATCAACAAGGAACTTGCCACTCTTCAAACCAACAGAAAGATACGCAAGGATGCCGTTTATATTTGCAGTTGTGTTCTCGGAGCAAGCTCCGAATTTTTTGAGGGCAAAACATTTTCCGAACAGCGGCAATTCTTTACGGACTACGCCAAGTTCTTTGCAGATAAGTACGGTAAGCAAAATATTGTTTCGGCTGTCGTTCATATGGACGAAACAACGCCGCACATGCATCTGAATTTTATTCCCATTACAGAAGGTCGGCTGTGCGCAAAAGAACTATGCAACAGAAAGCTGTCGAAATTGCAGACTGAAGTCTGGAAGAAAGTCGGAGAAAAATACGGACTTAACAGAGGCAAGCCCAACAGTCAGGCGGTACATCTTGATACGGCAGAATACAAGGCAAAAAAGATTGTTGAAGCCGCCAAACAGCGCAGTGCGGAAATCGACGAACAGACAGAGCGCAAGCAAGCCGAGCTTACAGAACTTACGCAAGCGGTTGAAAAGGCAACGGACAAGCCTATTCCAAAAAATAAAAAGGAAGTTAAAAAAGAGATTACCGCACTTCGCGCAAAGACTGCTATGCAGGAACGTGAAATTCAAATCAGAGGCCGCGACCAAGAGGAACTGTTTAAAAAGTTACAGGAAGCCACTCGTAGAAATAATGGCGAGGACACAGCCTTTAAAATGGTTGCCGATATAATGTCCGCCTATCCAGACGAGTTCGACGAGCTGCTTAAAAAATCGCGCGATAAGAAAGCCGGCATAAGCCATACTCCCGTCCGTAAAAATAATAGCGGTTGGAGTAAATAAATTTTAATGAATCTATTGCAAAACATAAAAGATTGTGCTAATATTTTACGCACAGTTAAACAAAAGGAGGAACATGCGATGGAAAGAGAACATAGTATTCAAAGCTATAAGGACGCGGAATAATTCCGAGTTGACGTCCGAATAAGGATACTTGAAACAACAAACTAACACAATACAAACGGACAATTCCGTACAGCAATTGCTTGAAGCTTTGAAAAAGCAAAACGAGCTTTACAAGCAGGTGTTGGCGGGATTGACTCCCATAGCAGAAAAGAGTAAAGTTGAAAGTCGTCGGAATGAGCTGAAATTCACAAAAAAGGAGATTTCACAGATGCCGACACAATTTAAAAATATCTTTGCGGCAAACGATTTGTTAGTCCACTACCGTTTAAGAAAGGACGGTGTGTACGAAGCCAGATTCCATAGACAGGGAATCGACATTGAAGTTTCGTCCAAAGATTTAACTAAACTCAAACAGAAATTTATCGATAAACTTAATCACAAAGACGAAAAGCCCGATAAAAAGGACAAGACCTTTGCGGAATACGCCGACGAGTGGTTAAACATTAAGAAGGTTACGACAAAGCAATCGACTTGCAACGAATACATGCGATTGTTAAATCACGACATTCTGCCCGCATTCGGAGAAATGAAGGCAATAGAGATAGACAGATGTATGTTGCAGAACTTTCTTTTAACCTACGTTCAAAAAGGCGTTTTGCGTACGGCGCATAAACTATTTCTCTTACTGCGTTGTATCTTCGATATGATTGCGGAGGACTACAACATTCCAACTCCGATGAAAAAGGTTGTTGTACCCAACTATCAGAGCAAGAGCGGTTGCGCGTTCACCTACGAGGAAGAAAAGAAACTTGTCAATCATTGTCTTGCACATCTTAACAGAGACACGGCTCACGCCTTTCTTGTGCTGTTGTACGCAGGACTCAGGCGAAGCGAACTTGCAAGTCTGAACGTAATTGACGGCGTTTGGATTGAATGCGAAACGAGCAAAGAGCGCATGGGTAAAAATGTTGTTAAGCGCAAAATACCTATTACGCCAATGATGAAACAGGTATTGCCGTATATCGACTTTGAAAAGGCGAAACGCGTTAACCTGAGTACGTTGCAGACTACAATGAAAAGGTTGTTTTCGAATCACCACTCGCACGAGCTAAGACATACGTTCATCAGCAGGAGCAAAGAAAGCGGCGTTTTAAGCGAAGTCGTCAGTATTTGGGCGGGACATTCGTTAAGCGGAACTATAACTACAACCGTTTACACGCATTATTCGGAAGAGTTTCAATTGCGCGAAGCGGAAAAAGTTGACTATT
Source organism: uncultured Clostridia bacterium (assembly GCA_947175515.1). Classification (GTDB taxonomy): domain Bacteria; phylum Bacillota; class Clostridia; order Christensenellales; family Borkfalkiaceae; genus Coproplasma. The sequence continues at coordinate 22,179 of CAMWNA010000009.1, forward strand.
TAAAATTGGATTTCGGGGCAAAATAAAGGTTTTGTCCCCGCATTAGTCCTCTCAAACTCCCAAATTTACTCCCAAATATGGGTTTCCAGCCATTTTTGCTAAAAAATAAAACACTATATATTGTGTTCTAATTTTAAGAACCTACAATATATAGTGTCTATGGCTGGGGTAGCTGGATTTGAACCAACGAATGACGGAGTCAGAGTCCGTTGCCTTACCGCTTGGCGACACCCCAATATTGAATTGAAAAATACAATTTCGCGCATTAAGCACTTATTGCTTAATTATTATATAAGAGAAACCTGAAAATTACAAGCGTTTTTAAAGGGTTTTTTATTTTTTTGTTTTTGCAAACTTTTTAATAAATGATAAGGGCGTGAGTCTGTTGCGCAATTAAAATAAAGCTATCAATTTTTAACGCCATTAATTATTATAACGGTTTTAAAAATTTGGTTTCATTGCTATGATGCGTAAGGCGCGGAAGCTTTCCAAACTTCCGCGCCTTTATAATTTTGTAAATTATTAAGACTTTTTATTGGCAAAGGCGAGGATTTTTTCAGTTTCACCAAAGACGAGTATGTGGTCGCCCGCCTCAAAAACGTAGTTGGCGCCGGGGGAGGGGACAATGTCCTTTCCCTTTTTTATAAGCAGAACGTTGAGCCCGTATTTTCCACGAGGGTTGGCGTCGACAAGCGTTCTGCCGTTCCAACGCGTCGGTACGGCGATTTCAAAAATAGAGTAGGTGTTGTCAACTTCGATATAATCGAAAACGTTGCCTGAATTCAATTTAACTGCAAGCTTTTCGGCAATGTCCTTGTTGGGGTATACTACGTCGTCCGCGCCGACGCGGAATAAGAACTTGCGCTGAATATCCGTTTCCGCGCGCGATACTACGTATTTTGCGCCCAAGTCCTTTAAGATAGACGTAATTTCTAAAGAGGACTGGAAGTCGTCGCCGATGGCAACCACGCAAACGTTGAACGAGGGAATATCCATTTGCTGCAAGCTGTCTGCGTTCATACAATTGGCGATAAGCGCGTTGGTGTATCGGGGCGCGAGCGTATTTATTACGTCCTCATCCTTGTCTACAATCATAACTTCGTCGCCGATGCCCATAAGCTTTTCGCCGAGCGCCTGCCCGAATTTTCCCATACCTATCAGTAATACAGATTTCATATTCAATCTCCGAAATTTTTGAATTAAACTTGTTTCAGCCTATTAAAAGAGTATCTATCGGCTTGCGTATTTCCGCGGTAGTCTTTTTTTCCGCAAGCGCTAAAGCGAGCGTTAAAATCCCCACCCTGCCGGCGTACATCAGAATTATTAATATAACCCTTGAAGCTGCGCGAAGGGACGGCGTTAACGACAGTGAAAGCCCTGCGTTACTTAGCGCGGAAACGCACTCAAATTCAACCGCCGCAAGCGAAGTTCCGCTCGGTTCGACCGCACATATTATAAGAATCGCGACTACCAAAATCATAAGGCAGGCTGCGAATATGGCAAGCGCTTGAGATAGAAGGGAGTAGTCTATGCGCTTTTTGCCGATGTTTATATCCCTGCGTCCGCGGAACACGGCAAGCATACCCATAATTATTACGGCGAACGTGCCGACCCTCATTCCGCCTGCAGTGGAACCGGAGCCGCCGCCTATGAACATCAATACTATAGTTAAAAGACAGCCGCTGTCCGAAAGCGAGGCACAGTCGGTCGTGGCGAAGCCCGCGCTTCTGGGCGTAGTTGAATTGAAAAGCGAAACGAGCAGCCTTTCGCCGAAATTGAAATCTGCGTGCGCTTCGTTTCTTTCAAATAACAGAAACAGGAGCATACCGCCGATAATAAGTACGGCGTTAACTATCAGAACGACTTTAGTATTAAGCTGAAATTTTTTGAAGTTCAGCTTGCAGTCAATCATATCCCCCCAAACGCAGAAGCCCAGTCCGCCCAAAATTATAAGCGCGCATATCGTCAGCGAAACGACGGGGTCTGCCGCGTAAGCCGTAAGAGAAACGAATTGGCTGTCGGCAGTGCCCATTAAATCAAAGCCTGCGTTACAGAACGCGGATATAGAGTGCCATACGGAAAAGTAAATTCCTTTTGCCGCGCCGAAGTCGGGGATGAAGCGAATCATAAGCAGAAGCGTACCCACGGTTTCGCATAAAACCGTCCCGACGACTATCCGCCTTAACAGCTTGCCTATGCCGTTCAGTTTTCCGCGCGAGTCGAGCATAAACGCGTTGCGGCTTCCGAAGCTCATTCCGTGTTTAAACACGAGAAACGCGGCGGAAACGAGGGTCATAAATCCCAAACCGCTCATCTGAATGAGGAAGAGAATGACCAGCTGACCGAAAAGCGTCCAGTGCGTTGCCGTGTCGTAAACGGCAAGCCCCGTTATGCAGGTTGCCGAAGCCGAGGTAAACAGCGCGTTTAAATAAGTTGTAGTCTGTCCGCTTTTGGTGGCGAAAGGGAATATAAGCAGTATGCTTCCTACGATAGTTCCGCCGAGATAAGCGAGAGCGAGTATCTGCCAGACGGACAGCCTGAATTTCGTTTTGCGTTTCATAAACTTTTTTGTGCGTGCCTGAATTTCCCCGATAGGGGGAGGCGGCACGCCCGTAATGCCCATTATAAGTATTTGCAGTTTAAAAGTCAATTTATTTTTCGGTGTTGCATACCGCCGCTTTTTCACCATTTTAAGGCGTTGCGGCATATTTTAAAATTACGGCGGTTTGCCGTTTGCATGCATATTATGGGCTTGAAATGCCGCGCCGGTACATATGTTCGGCGGCACAGTTGCGTCAAGACGGCAACCCAAGCAAAAAAATTCATTTTTTATCGTTTTTGAACGGCGCAAAGGCTTTGTCTGTTTTGTCATACAGATGTAATTGAAAACACTTGTGCGCAGACGGGAGGTGTAAGTGGGAAAATACTTTGGAACGGACGGTTTCCGCGGCGAGGCGGGCGTTACGATAACCGCCGGTCACGCCTATAAGGTCGGCAGAATTTTAGGCGATTTATTCGGGCGCAGGCGCGGAGTGAAGTGCCGCGCGGTTATTGGAAAGGATACGCGCCTCTCCTCCTATATGCTTGAATACGCGCTTGCCGCAGGACTTACGGCATCAGGTGCGGACGCGTATATTCTGCACGTCACCACTACCCCTTCGGTATCATATATAACGCGGTGCGACGGCTTCGATATAGGTATTATGATTTCCGCAAGCCATAATCCGTACTATGATAACGGAATAAAGTTAATGAACGCGCAGGGCGAAAAGATGGAGGACGGAATTTTATCCGTAATAGAGGATTATCTTGACGGAAAAACTGAAGAGGTTCCGTTTGCAAGCGGTGAAAGCATAGGAAGGACGGTTGACTATATTTCGGGGCGCAACAGATATATAGGTCACCTAATATCCCTTTCCACCTGCTCGTATAAGGGCTTGAGGATTGGTATTGACGCGGCGAACGGCTCGGCATGGCAGATTGCAAGAAGCGTTTTTGACGCGCTCGGCGCAAAGACGTTTTGTATAGGCGATACCCCCAACGGCAGGAACGTAAACGACGGCGTAGGTTCTACTGATTTAGAAAAGCTTGTAAATCTGGTTAAGGAAAACTCGCTTGATTTAGGCTTTGCCTTTGACGGCGACGCGGACAGGTGTATCTGCGTCGACGAGCGCGGCGAAGTCGTTACCGGCGACGAGGAGCTGTATATTTGCGCGAACTACCTCCGCTCGCGCGGCGAGCTTTCAGGAGATAAAATCGTCTGCACGGTAATGAGCAACGGCGGACTGATAAAAAGCCTGAAATTAAAGGGAATATCCTGCGAGGTATGCGAGGTCGGTGATAAAAACGTTTGCGATTTAATGAACAGGACGGGCGCGGCGCTCGGCGGCGAGCGAAGCGGTCACGTGGTGTTTTCAAAATACGAAACTACGGGCGACGGACTCGTTACCGCAATAATGATTATGGAAGCGGTAGTCGAAAGCAAGCAAAAGCTTTCCTGTTTATTAAAGGGTTATAAAAGCCTGCCGCAGATTTCCGTGAACGTGCCCGTCGAGGACAAATATTCGGTTATGCCCGTTCTTGAAGCCGAGGCGGAAAAGCTGCAACCCGCACTCGGCGTAAGGCTGGTCGTGCGCCCTTCGGGCACGGAGAAAGTCGTGCGGATTATGGCGGAAGGTGAAAGAGAAGAAAATTGCGCCGCCGCCTGCGATAAGCTGCGCGCAATAATCGAAGCTTGAAAATTAATTTAAGAGGTGAAAATTTATGTGCGGAATTGTCGGGTACTCCGGCAGGGCGGCTGCCGCGCCCGTAATTTACGGAGGACTTAAACGCCTTGAATACCGCGGCTACGACTCTGCGGGTATAGCAACCCTCGACGGCGGAAATATTTCGGTTGCAAAAAAACAGGGCAAAGTAAGCTCGCTTGAAAGCTGCGCGGAAAATTTAAGCGGAGAAACGGGCATAGGACACACGCGCTGGGCGACGCACGGCAAGCCTTCGGATACAAACGCCCACCCCCACGCGATAGGTAAGTTTGCCGTAGTACATAACGGAATTATAGAAAACTATGCCGAGCTTAAGGCGCGGTATTTTCCCGATACCGATTTTTTGTCGCGCACCGACAGCGAAATTATCGTGCGCCTGCTCGATAAATTCTATTCCGGAAATTTATTGCATGCGTTAAAGGAAGTTTCTTCGCTTTTAAAAGGCTCGTATGCGGTGTTGGTAATATGTGCAGACTTTAAGGGCTTTGCCGTGATGAAGTATAAAAGCCCCGTCATTGTCGGCGGCGGACGCGGCGAAAGCTTTGCCGCAAGCGACGCGCCTGCGCTTGCCGGTCTTTGCAAAAAAATCAGCATTCTTGAGGACGGCGATTTTGCTCTCGCGTCCGCAAGCGGCGTAAAAATTTACGACAATAATCTTAATCCTGCCGCTCGTCAGAAAATAATTAACCGCGCCACGGCGGCAAGTCTTGATTTAAACGGCTGCGCACATTATATGCAAAAGGAAATTCTTGAAAGCCCTTCCGCGGCGGAAAATACCGTCAAAGCATTTTCACGCGTGCAAGGCAAGCTTAAAGAGGTTTTTGCGGACGTGGCCCGCGTGATTATTACAGGGTGTGGCACGGCTTACAATTCGGGGCTCGTTGCAAAACGCTATATTGAAAGCTTTGCGCGTATGCCTGCGGAAGCCGAAATTGCAGGCGAGTTCAGGTATAAAAATCCCGTGATAACTACGGGTACGGCGGTCATTGCGATAAGTCAGAGCGGCGAAACTGCGGACACGGTTGAGGCGGCTAAGCTTGCCAAATCTCTCGGCGCGAAGGTTATCGCCGTAACGAACGCGCCTTACTCTGCTTTGACGCTTGTTTCCGACGTGGTCGTACCCGTTGCGGCAGGTCACGAAATCTGCGTAGCCGCGACTAAAAGCTATACGGGGCAGATTGCCGCTTTGTATTTAACTGCTAAGCTTCTTGCCTCCCTGAATAAAAAGCCCGCGGCGCAAACAATGAAAAATGCAAAGGCGGAAATATGCGCAATAGTACCATTGCTGACAGATACAGTTGCGCATACCGATATGGACGCACTTGCGCAGGTTTGCGCCCGTGCAGACGGGGTGTATTTTTTAGGGCGCGATATTGATTATGCGGTGGCGTTGGAGGGCAGCTTAAAGCTTAAAGAAATTACTTATATTCAAAGCGAGGGATATCCTGCAGGCGAGTTAAAGCACGGCACGCTTGCGCTTATCGATGAAAATAAAACCGCCGTTGTGATTATAACCGATGAAAATCTTGCAATAAAGTGCGAAAACGCTGTGGAGCAGGTGCTTTCGAGAAAAGGCAAAGTCGCGGTTATAACCAACGTTACAGGGTGCGCACGGCGGCTTAAAGGCAAAGTTCCCGTAATAGAAATACCGCCGTCTCCGAAGGAGCTTTCACCCCTTCTGTCCGCGGCGGCAGTACAGTTGCTTGCTTATAAAACGGCGCTAATTTTAGAGCGGAACCCCGACCAGCCGCGCAACCTTGCAAAAAGCGTGACGGTGGAATAGGGTTTCCGAAATTATCGCGGTTTGATTTTTTAATTGCGGCGCTGTAAAAATATTGCCGAAAAGTCTTGAAAATAAAAAAAATATGTGGTATAATTTCCGTACCACAAACGTTATCACAATTAAATAGCCGTATTCTGCGTTTTTTTAAAACACGTAAATCGGATAAGGAAAGGGGCTACACAACCACGGTTGTGTATCTCTCCTGACAATTTAAAGCTCCTCTTTCCGATGGTGTTGAATTGTGATAATGGTGTGGTAACCGGAGGGATTTACATAGCAGGTGTGCTCATATCGGGCACACTTTTATTTTTTTGTTTCAGCATTTTGCAGCCTTTTAAAGCTGCGCCAAGTATTCAGTTATTCCAAATACTTATCTTTCAGCTTTTCTATCTGTCCGTCGGTAAGCGACAGCGCGCTTTTGCAGTATTCTTCTATACTGCCGAAGTTTTCTTTAATATATTCCAACGCGAAGGTTATATATTTGCGTTTTGCGTTCATCATTGCAAGAAGGATAGTGCGCAGTCTGTGCGGAACGGGAACGATAAACAGCGCGATTTTCTGCCAGAAATGCTTGTTGCGCTGTGCACGCTGTGAAGCTGTAAAATCCTCTATAATATTTTCTTCGCTTACTCCTAAAAGCCCCTCCAAAAGCATTGCGCAAATTCCCGCCCTGTCCTTTCCGCCTGAGCAGTGCCAGATAACGCAGCCTTCCGCATTTAAAAGAATTTCAAAAAACCTTTTAAGCGTTGCGCGCGGTTCTTCGTCGGCGAGTATGCGGCGGTACATTTCCTTGATATATTCGTCCGCGTTGCCGAATTCCTTTTTTATGCGCTTGCTTTCGCGGTTCATCGTGCTAATCATTTTTTTGTCGCGCGTAATACCTGCGGTTGCAGTGCATAAAAGTGGCAGGCGGATATATTCCGCACCGCCGATAACCGTATCCGGATATTCCGAAACCTCGGTGTCTATGCGTAAATCTATTACGGCGGAAACGCCCAAGCTTTTAAAATACGCCAAAGTTTTTTCGGGCAGATTGTAAAGCTTGCCGCTCCTTATAAGCTTTCCGTATTTGACCGTTTTGCCGCTTTCGGCTTTAAGTCCGCCTAAATCACGCGCGTTATTCAGTTTTTTAAGTTTGAGCTTTGACGTGCGCATAGGTACATTTTAACATACACTCCGCATTCAAGTCAACGCAGTTTTACCGCGCAATTTGTCGTATATTGCAGTTGGACTGTATTTTTAAAGCCGCCTTTAATCAGGCGGCTTTTTTAATTTCTTCGTCAGGCTGCTGCAGCTGTGTTACTAGGGATATTACGTAAGAATCGGTGTTCAATACAATTACGTTTAACGAGTACACTATCGTCGGTAAAATAATGAGTACCGCAAGAAGCTTGTTTATGTAAAGAAGAACGGCGGCAATTACAACGTTTATTAAAATTATAATAGCCGTCGAAGCAGTGTGTAAAAGCACGTTTTTTGGGTTTGCAACCTCGCTAAGCTTTAGGCTTTTGTCACGGTGGACAAGCCATGAAACCGTAAGGGAAACCAGTCCCGAAACAGCTGCAATAACGAACAGGACTATAAGCGAATAGTATTTCAGGTACGTGGTAACCGCGAACGTTAAAATTACGAATACTGTATGTGCAAGCGGAAGAATTGCGGTGGCTATTACGGCTTTTTTAAAGGTCCGCTTTGCCGTCTTACGCCTTAATACGAAACGCACGGCGTAGTTTGAGGCGATTACTCCCAAAACAAGGCAAGCGACGGCAAAGGAAATATCGGCAATTAACCTGCTTTTAAAAGCTTCCAGTATCGCCGTGCATTCTTGCGCAAAGCCTTCGGTCGTAACGTTAAGCGTTTCCAAAAAGCCTATAACGGTGTTTTGGAGCCAGTGTGTGGATATAATGCTTTTTAAAGTATCAAAGAAGTTGCCGTTCCATTCAATTTGGTTTACGGAATACGTAAAAAACTCCTTGACGGACTGCTCCGAGTTTGCCGCGGAAGTATTTATAAGCTCGCCGAGGCTTGTGAGCATTTCCTTAGCGTTTGCAAATGTAGAGGAAATAAACCCGAATACAACCAAAAGAAGTACGAGATAAATTATTCCCATAGGTATAAGCAGATAAATAAGGTTTTTGAAGAAGTTTTTCAGTGAAATTTTTATCATTGGTTTTATTTCCGCTAGAAACTTGATTTGGGGGCAAGGCGTAGCGTCAAAGCGCTTTGCCCTTTAGTTTATGTTTAAAATTTTATCATAGTCTTAAGCCGACTGTCAAAGCATTTTTCTGCCGCCGTTTTCAAAGCAGAAAGCAAAAACTTGTAATTTTGCCGTTTTAATATAAAAACATATGTTTATATAAGTCGTAGCAAATTACAAGGAGGGAAAATATGGACATTTGCAAAATGGCAGCCGAGTACGGTTTGGATACGCTTTTGATAGCGGCTTTAACCGTCATCTTTACGGGAATAGTTAAAATACCCATAAAGCGGCTTGCGCAAAAGACAGAGAACGGCAAAAAGTTTACCAAATTCATTACGCTTATCCCGATTGTTTCAGGCTTCGGTATAACGGCGTTGGTTTCTTTCGTTCTCACCAAGGACGTAAAGCTCGGGCAGGAGTTTTTCAGACAGTGGCTTTCCGCCGTAAGCTTAAGCCTTGCTATCTATGCGTTCTGGGAAAAGTTCGTTCCGTCGAAAAAGGCGGCGCTTTCGGGCGAGGAGCTGGAGGAAAGCAAAGGCATTTTAGAGCGAATTAAAATTGCGGTTGAAGCTTTGCCTTTTTTACGCGCAGAAGATACCGCTTTGCCTGCCGACGGTGAAGCGGCAACGACGGATAACGCGGAGGAAGCGCAATCGGCAGACAGCGGAAAGCCGCAGGCAGACGGAGCCGAAGAACAGCACAGAAAAATCGTATTGAAAAGCAAAAACAATTAAGGAGAAAATTTATGGGTACATTAAAATTAAATTCAAACACAGTGTCGGAAATAGCACGGGAGCAAGCAACCGCAGCTTTAGAGGTTGAAGCTTGCGCAGAAAGTTTAAAACAGACTGAGCCTGATGAAAAAAAGCAGACAACAAGTCAAGCAACCGGAAAAATCTGCGGCATGCGCGAGGCAACGTTCAGTGATGCAAAAGGTGCGGAAAAGAAGATAATATATTCTTCACCTACGTTCTACCGCAATGAAGCTTCAGGCGAATACGCAGAGATTAAGAACGAACTTACCGACATCGGCGAAGAAATCGTTAATTCGGAAAACTTTTATGAAGTCAGGTTTGACAAACGTCTCAAAGGCGGTAAAATTTTTGACGTAACCAAATGCGGAAAGAAAGTTTCTCTCTATACGGCGGACGCGGCGGCGTGTACGGGGCGTTCCTCATGCACTTGCGGACTTTGCCGTGAGGATAACAGCGTAACCTACGTCGGGCTCAACGGTGCGGATATTCACTATACCGCGTTCAACGACAAAATTAAGGAAGACATCATTATCACGCAGCGTCAGGAAAATTACGTTTATAACTTTAAGCTGGACGTCGGCGATATGACGGTTGAGGAAGGTGATAATTGCAGCCTTTTATTAAAGGACGTGAACACGGGTGAAGTGATGTTTGAAATTCCGGCGCCTTATATGTATGATGCGAACGGCGTGCGCTCCTATGACGTTGAATATGAATTCGACGTAAACGGCGGCGAACTCGGGCTTAAGGTTACGGCGTCAGCAGAATTTATAAACGCGGAAGAACGCGCCTTCCCCGTAACAATTGATCCGCAGATAATTTTAACGCCTTTGGACTTAGGGGTGTTTGAATTACGGACTATTTATTGGCAAAGCGGCGACGAGGATACTATTACTGACGATATTTTGTTGGTTACGAAAACTGGAAATCATTTTGGTGAAATTGCAGAGGTGTTTATCAACAAAAAGGCTATTGGTGAAATAGAGGGCAATGTATCCAACGTTACTTTAATTCTTACGGCAAAACCTACGGGCGTTGGGGAAATTGAGTTTGAGGGTTATAACGTCAAAAGAGACGGTGACGTATTTAAAGTTGATATAACTGACAACTTTCTTTCGAAATACGACAGTATTTATGTTCTTATAAAGAACAAAGAGCTTTATTATGAAAAAGTTGAATTCGAATTTTATACAAGAGGAGAATTTGCTCCTAAGTTATGTATTGAATATGAGAAACCTAAGGTTCCCGAGACGGACGAATTTGCTGAAACTTCAGAACCGAATTATAAGGAGCTTGTACTGGGAGATAGAGTGACGGGATACTTTAATCTTAACGACGGTATGTTAACTGCTGCGTTCAATTCTGCTGATTTCGATTTAACCGTGCCCGTAAGTTTAATACACGTGCATAGGAAGCAAAAAGCTGCGGTCGGTAATGCAGGAGTAAATTGGAGATTAAACCTGCAACGAAGTTTAACGGTCTCAGAATCTGATAATCAAGCGAATACAGTTTTGTATTATTTAGACGAACTTTCTGACGGACATCGACTTGAAGAAAAATATTACGTTTTAAATGACGGTGTTAAAAAATTTGTAAATAAGAACGAGGTCGATATAAGTATTAACGGTCAACTTACTTATAGCGGTAAAGAAGTTTTAAGGCAAAGCTATTGCAAAGGCTTTACGCTTGTTCCTGAAATAAATGATTTTAAAGGCGTTGAGTTTCTGGAGCTGAGACAAGAGGAAGAGGCTGAGCTTGAAACGTTCGTGCAGTCATATTACGATACGTTGTCTAATTATGTTGTATATGACATAGAGGTAAAAGAAATAAGCAGCGATTATGATTTAATTAAATTTTCAAAAAGTAATTATATGGGTATTTTAAATCAAGTTAAAAAAACACCCAACCATATTCTATTGCCAAAAAGCGAAGCTTTGCAGTTGCAAGTATTAAATGATTCTGTAAGTCAGCTTAAGTTTCAGTTGATGAGATTTACCGATAAAACTTTGACGGAATATGGACTGTTATTTAAGCAACTAAATGCCGATAATGCCCAAATAGATTTTATTATTGAGCAGGCAAACAACAATCTTCCCAAATTGCAGGATGCGTTTGAAAAATACTTCAACAAGAAAGCGCAGTTGGAGCTTTTGAAAAAGCAGACGCCTGTGAACTACCTCAAAGACGAAAACGGACATATCAGCGGCTTCAACGCGCAAGGTAACCTAGTTTGTATTTTCGACGCGTACGAAAACTACGTTGCAATCGACTACGACGCAAAAAACCGCATAAGCGCACTTACCGACAACGCCGGCAAAACCGTTAAATTCAAGTACGAAAACGATTTACTGCAAAGCGTAACCGATAACCGCGGCAGAACGGTAAGCTACGCCTACGACGGCGCGGCGCTGAAGTCGGTAACGTTTGCCGACGGCAAAACTCTTTCGTTTAAGTATAAGGACAACAACTTCCGCACGATACAGTCAAGCGACGGCTACGAAGCCAAGTTCAATTTTATTGACGGAAAGCTTTCTTCCGTCACCAACACCGGAGCAACGCCCAAGACCGGAACTATAAGCGAGTTAACGTTTACGTACACAGACGGCACGGCTATTTCCGACAGCGAAGGCAACGTTGAAAAATTCACCTTCTACAACAGCAAGCGGATAAAATCGCACGCGGTCACAGACGGCGCACTTGTTACTACGACGACGAATTACGAATATGCGAACGACGGCGGCAAGCAGACAAAAGCCGTTACAAGCAGCAACGTTGACGATAAAACTACGACGTTTATAGAAAGGCTTAACGATTTGGAGCTTCCTGTATCGCGTACGGAGGACTGGCAGAAAATTTCCGATACGGTCAGCGTAAAAACCGTAACCGAATATTCGTATGACAACGAGGATAAGCTTATAAAACAGACGGTAACCAAGTTCACCAAGACATTGGGCGCGGAACCGCCCGTAACGGAGAAAACTTCCGTTGCTAATTACCATTACGACGCAAACGGCAGTTTGATATTGACCGAAAGCTTTGTAGTAGGCGAGGAGCAGACTGGCGGCGTAAACTACGAGCAGAAGGTTTATAATAAGCACGGCGCGGTCGTTAAGGAAATAAAATGGAACTCGCTGGATTCTTCAAGCCGCTTCTATACCGAAACCGACTTAGCAGACGACGGACGCGTATTGGCGGAAAAGGACGAAACGGGCGAAATTTGCGCAGAATACGAATACGCAAACGGCACTTCAACCCCTAATGCGGTGAAATACGCAAACGGCAGTAAATTCGCTTACGGCAGAAACGGTTTAAGCGATACCGTAACTTCCGTAACCCAAAGCACCGAGGACGGTGAAGCCAACGTAACCGATATAACCTATCAGTACGGCTTGCCAGTAACGGTCAAAAGCGGCAATACGCAAATAGAATACGGCTACGACGCGAAAGGCAGAAAGACCTCCGTCAAAGTCAATGGTACATTGCAGTCATCGTATACCTACGGCAAATTTGTGGACACGGGCACAAGCGTGGACTTCGGAGAATACAAACAGGTCTTCAATGTCAACGGCAGTGACGTAAAAATACAAACGCAAAAGACCGCTTCGGCAGACGCCGGCCAAAAAGTGCGCAAGGTCCGCGAAAGACAGCTTATAAACGGCAAGGTTGAAGCGTATACCAAGGAGTACAACACCGACGGCACGCTTGGCAGCGTAGTAATTGACGGAACGACGACCGTAAATTATTCGTATGATAAGTACGGCAAACTTGTTGCGGCAAATACAATGAAGTCAGGCGAACAGTATATGAACGAAGTCTATACGTATAACGCAAACGCTGAACTGACGAAGAAAGCCGTTACAGGCGCGGCTGCGCATACGTACACGTTTGAGTATAAGAATAACGCCGCGCGCGATTTGGACTATATCGCTTTTGGTAACTACCAATTCAAACCCTTGACCGACGTAAACGGCAGGAACACGGGCAGGGAAATACTGGGCAGCGGTACGAATTATGTAGCGGCGGAGTATATCAGCTACCGCAAGGTGGGCGACCACGCAACTAATATGCCCTCGACGGTGTGGTACCGCAGCGGCATGAATATAAAGGACAGTATAAAGTACAAGTACGATAAATGCGGAAATATAACCGAGGTAATAGAAAACGGACATACGACCGCAAAGTATACGTACGACGACTTAAACCGCATAGTAAGGGAAGATAACAAGCCCTTAAACAAAACTGTATTGTACGCTTACGATAATAACGGCAATATAACCGAACGCTGCGAGTATTCGTATACAAGCAAGACCAGCGAAGAGCTTACCGAACTGAATTGTATTCATTATGACTACGATTACCGCGGCGACAAGATTTTAAGCTATAACGGCGAGTTGTTCAGACATAACGGGCAAGGTTGTCCCGTAGGTTACCGCAGTAAGTCAATGACGTGGAAGTACGGCAGACTTCTTGAAAGCTATAACGGAACGAACTTCTATTACGACGGTTTGGGCAGAAGAACGCGCAAGGGCGATATAAGCTACGTGTACGATAACGACGGCAGACTTATAAAACAGAGCAACGGCTTGGAATTTATTTATGACGCAGGCGGAGTAATAGGCGTAAAATATAATAACATACAGTACTTCTACCGCAGGGACGCAAGGGGCAATATAATAGCCGTACTTGACAGCAGCGGTACAGTGGTGGTAAAATATATTTACGACGCTTGGGGCAACCACGCAGTAGTTGATAGGAACGGCGAAGATATAGACGATATGACTAATATCGGTAATATGAACCCGTTCAGATATAACGGCTATTACTACGACGTGGAAACAGGCTTCTACTATCTTAAGTCGAGATACTACGACCCCGAGCTTGGTAGATTCGTAAGCCAAGACAGTATAGAGTACGCTGACCCTGAAACGATAAACGGACTTAACCTATACGCATACTGCGCGAATAACCCCGTAATGTACTTTGACCCGACGGGTAAGTTTTTCATAACAATTTTAGCGGTGCTTGTCGGCGCAGGGGTTGCTATTGGTGCAGCAGTAGGAGGTATATCCGCCGCTGTTAACCACGAAAATATCTGGAGTGGTATTTGGAAAGGTGCTTTAGTTGGTGGATTATTCGGTGTATCAGCAGCAACCATTGCAATTGGTGTCGGTATCCTTGGGATTGGAACAATTGGATCATCTATTTTAATAGGTGCAGGTGTAGGTTCTGCATATGCGTTAGCTACAAACTTAAATTCCCAGTTAAGTAACGGCGGCTTCGGTAGTTTAAATATGAAGTCACTCGGAATGTCTTGGGTAGCAGGTTTTGGTGTTGGCGCACTTTCCGGAGCTATGGGGTATGTTGGTAAAATTATCGGTTCAACGTTTGGACAAATGTTGGGTATAGCCCTATCGGGAAAATATATTATAGGTACTTTGGTGTCAAAAATAATTTCAACGGGATTTTTAACAGGCGCAGGGACATTAATTGGTGGAGCATTAGGTGGTTACTTATTCAGTAAATTTATTAATGATTTAGCTACTGATTCAGGAATGCAAAACAATAATATTCCGCTCTGGATAGGTAGTATAATAAAAGCGTTTTTCAAGAGGTAATAATGGCAAATTCTGAACGACAAAAAGAGATGTCAAAAATTGTAGGTTTATTAAATTATGGAACATTTTGGGGTGAGAGTAGAAAAAAAATTTTAATATCTTATTTGATAGTTATTGTATTATGTATATCTTTGATGATTTTATCGATAGTTATGCTTTCAATTGAACAAACACATAACCCTGATTCTATTGTTGTTTTTGTGGTTTCTTTAACTGCTTTTGTGTTAGCATTTTCCGTATTACCGATAACATTAACAATCTTAATAATTAAAAATGAGAAAGTTAGGAAAGAAGTATCTTTATGGATTGAAGATTCAGTTAAAGTAGGAGCATTTGCGAAAAGTGTAGGTATAAAAAAACAACTTGGAATATTTCCATGTGTAAAAATACAAATAGATTTTGATATTAATGGTGTTCATTATTCTAGAGAGAGCCATAGTAATCATTATAAAGACAAAAGCTTTGAAGATGGATATTATTATATTTGGTCTAAGTACTGTGACCGCAAAATAGATATACTCTATTCGCCTAAGTATGACGAAGTAATGATATTAAAAGATTGATGTAGCGATAAATAAAAGACGGGTAGGAATACCCGTCTTTTACTAT
>CAMWNA010000010.1 GCA_947175515.1 uncultured Clostridia bacterium
TACGGTCTCGTTGGCTCGGAGATGTGTATAAGATTCATTTTTTCAAGATATTAACGGGAATTAATTGCAATTACGCGCTAAAAGAAGTATAATTGTCTTGTTTATCGGAGGAAAAACTGTAAAATGTTGGATATAAATCTCATAAGGGAAAACCCCGACTTAGTTAAAGAGAATTTAAAGAAAAAGTTTCAGGATAAAAAGCTTCCCCTCGTTGACGAGGTTATCGCTCTCGACAAAAAGAAGCGCGAGCTCCAGTCCGAAGGCGATATGCGCCGCGCACAGCGCAATTCGCTTGCAAAGGATATAGGCGCGTTAATGCGCGAAGGCAAAAAGGACGAAGCCGAAAAAGCCAAGCTTTTATCCAAAGAAAATAACGAACGCATCGCGCAGATTGAAGCCGAAAACGAGGAAGTCGAAAAACAGCTCAAAACGCGGATGATGTCTATACCCAACATAATCGCGGACGACGTTCCTTTAGGTAAGGACGATACCTTCAATGTCGAAGCCAAGACCTATTTGGGCAAGCCTGAAAAGGACTTCGAGGTTCCTTACCATCTCGATATTCTGGAAAGCCTTAACGGCATAGATTTAGACGCCGCAAGGAGAACCAGTGGCAACGGCTTTTATTACCTGACGGGCGACATTGCAAGGCTTCACTCCGCAGTGCTGTCCTACGCGCGCGACTTTATGATTGATAAAGGCTTTACCTATTGCATACCTCCGTATATGATTAGAAGTAACGTCGTTTCCGGCGTAATGAGCTTTGAAGAAATGGACGGAATGATGTATAAAATAGAGGGGGAAGACCTGTATTTAATCGGCACGTCCGAGCATTCTATGATAGGCAGATTTATGGGCGAGGTTCTCCCCGAAAATTCATTGCCTCAAACCCTCACTTCGTATTCGCCGTGTTTCAGAAAGGAAAAGGGCGCACACGGCTTGGAGGAGCGCGGAATTTACCGTATACATCAGTTTGAAAAGCAGGAAATGATAGTTCTGTGTAAACCCGAAGAAAGCGATTATTGGTACGAAAAGCTTTGGAATTACACGGTTGAGCTTTTCGTATCAATGCAGATTCCCGTCCGTCAGCTTATATGCTGTTCGGGAGATTTGGCAGACTTGAAGTATAAAAGCTGTGATATAGAAGCTTGGAGCCCCAGACAGAAAAAATATTTCGAAGTAGGCAGCTGCTCCAACTTAACCGACGCGCAGGCGCGGCGTTTAGGCATTAGATACAAGAACACCGCAACGGGCAAAAACGAGTTCGTTCATACGCTGAATAACACGGTAGTTGCTCCGCCGAGAATGTTGATTGCCTTCCTTGAAAACCACCTGCAAGCCGACGGCAGCGTATTCATTCCCGAGGTTCTGCGCCCCTATATGGGCGGTAAGGATAAAATAATCCCTAAAAAATAACATAAAACAAAAAGGACGCTTGAATTAAGCGTCCTTTCTCATTAAAAATTTTTTGAGCTTCTTTGCCGTAAACACTGAAATTTTAAATTTCTTTTCGCGCAGTTTTTCAAGCTTGCTCACGGGGAAATGCTTTTCAAGCGCAAGGTATAAAACGATTTCACCCTTTAACTTTGCGTCGAATTCCAAAAGCTTGTCTGCCGTATATTCGCCTTCGCGTATAGCAAGTATTGCAAGCATATAAAATTCCGTAAGTCTTGCAATAAGCATATCCGAAACGTAAGCGTAAATTTCTTTTGCAAGCTTTGCCTTAACCTTTTTAAATTCAGTGCAGGCAATTAAAATACCGTCTTTTGCATCCGCGTCGAATTGCGCGCAGTCGCCGCTTTTGCAAACGGGGTTATACAGCGTTTTCGTAAGATTCTTTGCCTCCAGTGCGGCAAATACGCCGAACAGGAAAGCGCAGTTATTTTCTTTAAAATTCAGCCCCTTGAATAGCGGATTTTTTGCCGCTACACCGTTTGCAAAGCTTACCAAATCGGTATCATTGTCGCTGAGCACGCGAATCATAATATGCAAATCGGTTAGCGCATAGCCGTCAGGTAAAAGATAAATATATTTTCCCTTCGCCTGTTTCAAAACGGACGGAAGGTCTGTCTCGTTATTTTCCGTATATAAAAATTCAACCTCGTCGGGCGGAGTTTCGGCAAGTTCGCCTAAAATCCCACCGCAGACGACAATCGTCAGCAATTTTTTCATATAAAAATTATATAACAAATAATTATATTTGTCAAGGACAGTTCCCGTTACGATTGATATTTTCATATCGGTATGTTATACTTTAAGCGTAAAACGGAAAAGATAAAATGAATTTGGTATTTTTTGATATTGAATGCGCGGTAGTCAGAAAGACGGTTGCAAAAATCTGCGCGTTCGGTTACGTCGTGTGCGACGAACAATTCAATATAATAAAGAAAGAGGACATACTCATAAACCCCCGCGGAGAATTTCACCTTACCGACAGAAAGGGCGACAAGGGCATTGTACTTCCTTACGAGTATACGGAATTTAAAAAGCACCCTGCTTTCCCCAAAGTATATCCGTACATAAAAAGTCTTTTGGAAGACGAAAACAACGTAGTTTTGGGTCATTCTACAATGAACGACGTGAAGTATTTGAACCTTGAAACCAAGCGCTTCCGTCTGCCGTCGTTTAAGTTTTCGTTTTCCGACAGTCAGCTTATTTATATGACTTTTATGCAGGATTTTTCCCACCAGTTCGGCTTGGAACACATCGCAAAGGACTTGGGGGTTGACTTCACGCCCCACCGCGCCGCAGACGATGCCTACGCGACAATGCGCATAGTCGAAGCTATGTGCAAAGCCAAGGGCTGTAATTATTTCGAGCTTGCAAAGCTTTTAAAAATGTGCGAAGGCAGAATTAAGAACTACGCCGTAACCGCGCCGACTTCGGGCGGACTTAAAAGCCATAACGCCAAGGTCAGGGAAGAAAAGCGTGAACGCTCTAAAATCAGAACGGAATTTTTCAACTTCGTATCGCGCAAAAAGTCAAAACGAGGCGCAAAATACGAAGGCAAGGTTTTTACTTTTTCACGGTGCATAGAGGACGATTTGCCAGTTTCAAAAGACCTTGTCGAAAAAATTTACGCCGCGGGAGGCAGATATTCACAGCACGTCACCCACAGCAACTTTTACGTTAAAGCCGACGGCGACAATTCGCCCCGTACGCAAAGCGCGGAAAAGTCGGACGTGAAGATTGTCAGCCTTGCGGAGTTGGGGGAAATGCTTAATGTTTGAGCTTCCCGAAAAATTTATCCGAAGAATGAGCGATATAGATGGCTTTGAAGCTTTTTTAAAAAGCTATGAAACTCCGCCAGTCCGCGCAATACGCGTAAACAACTTAAAAATATCAGTTGAAGATTTCAAAAAAATTTCCCCGTTTGATTTGAAGCAGGTCCCGTGGGAGAAAACCGCTTTCTACGTTTCCGGCGAGGGTTTAGGAAAAACGATATTGCACGCGGCTGGGCTCTATTACGTTCAGGAACCTTCCGCAACGGCTGTTGTGCCGGAGCTTGAAATTGCGGCAGGCGAACGCGTGCTTGACCTATGCGCCGCCCCCGGCGGCAAGTCCACGCAGATTGCACAGTATTTAAATAATAAGGGCGTTCTCGTCAGCAACGAAATAGACTTTGACCGCTGCAAAATTTTAAAAAGCAATATAGAAAGACTGGGCGTTAAAAACGTTGCCGTAACCTGTTGCGCACCCGAAAAAATTGCGGAAAGCTTCCCCGAATATTTCGATAAAGTTCTGGTCGATGCGCCGTGTTCGGGCGAGGGGATGTTCAAAAAGGAAGAAAGCGCAATAAAGGAGTGGAGTGAGGAAAACATAAAACGCTGCTCAAAAAGACAGTCGGAAATTTTAAGCTTCGCCGCACAAGCTTTAAAAGGCGGCGGAAGATTGGTTTATTCAACCTGTACATTCGCAAAAGAGGAGGACGAGGAGCAGATAGAAAGCTTTTTAAGCGCCCACCCCGAATTTAAGCTTATTAAGATGAAAAAGCTTTTGCCGCACGAGGTAAAGGGTGAAGGCCATTTTCTTGCCGTAATGCATAAGCAGAATGGTTCGCGTGCCGAAGTAAAATTGCGCAAGCCGAAGGCTAATGAAAGTATGCTTAAGCTTTACCGCGACTGGGAATCGCAAACGCTTAACTTCAAAGCCGATAATATATATTGCGATAACGAAAGGGTATATTCGTTTTTAAACGATTTCCCCGAAGTTTACGGTTTTCACTGTGACGAAGGCGTTTATTTCGGAGCAAAAAGCCCCGACGGCAAACGGTTCGAGCCTTCGCACCGCCTTGCAATGTGCTTAAAGGCCGACGAGGTTAAGCGAATTGAAGTGGACGAAGCTACCGCGCTTAAATATTTAAAGGGCTTGACGTTTGACTGCGCAGAAAGCGAAAAAGGCTGGCGTGTCGTAACGTATATGGGCTATCCTCTCGGTTGGTGCAAAGCGGTGGCAGGGGTTGCCAAAAACCATTTGCCAAAAGGGCTCAGAATTTGATAATTTGATTTTACCGACTTGTTGTACCGATTCATGTAAATTAACAATAATAATTTAAGCCGCCTGCGCTATTTAGCGCAGGCGGCTTTTATAAGTGCTTTAACCTTAATTTACTCAGCGTCGCCGTCTTTGTTTTTTTCTGAAGCGTCATCGCTTGTTTCTGCTATATCTTCCGCAGGAGTTTCCTCAACGGTAGCATTTTCCGTGCTTTCAACCGATTCGCTTGCTTGCGGTTCGTCAGCTTCCGCAGACGATTCTTCAACGCGAGCTTCTTCAATTGCATCAGCAGTTTCTACAGGAGCGGCGTCGGTCGTATCGTTTTCAGTCGCTTCCGAATTTTCCGCAGTATCTTCATTCTCGGAGATTTCGGCGTTTTCCGCTTTGCGGTCAACTTCCTCAAATTCTTCCTTCTGAATGTGGAGTTTGCGAATATAACGGTTACGCTTCTGCTGGTCGTACGCATTTTTGCCTGTAACCTTGTTCTTGCGCTTCTTTTTAATCATATCCCTGATCATAATCGAAGCAATCGTGAACAGCAGCGCCGCAACGAGGAGAATGGAGGAAACGAGCAGCCAGACGGTAGTGTTGTCATTTTCATTATCGCCGTCTTCCGTACCGTCGTCACCGTCGTCGGTGTTGGTGGTAAACGACTGGTCGATTGCGGAATAGTTTGCAAATACCGTGTAGGAATTTTCGTCCTTAACAGACAGGTAAGCAAGCGTTTCCTCGTAGTTGTTAATATCGTAATCGTAACCCGTTTCGTTCTCGGCTGCAACGTCCTTATTGAAGGGCTTGAAGTTCGCGGAATCATACAGGCTGAACGTGTAGTAGTGCGCCTTGTAGCTTGCAAGAATACCGTTTGCGTAAGCTTCAACCTCCGCGCTCGTAAGCTTGCCATCGTCAATATACTTTTGAACGAGTTCGGCGTAGTATTTGATATTTTCCGTGGAGGATTCAAAGCCTTCACCTATAAGGTTTTTCTCAACAAGCAGGTTTTTGTATGCGTCGATAATTTCGCCCTCGTACCATTCCATAAGCGAATCGTCGGTTATAGAGTTATAGCTGTAATCGAATATAACCGCGCCGTTTTCGGTGTTTCCTGCGGTTTTGTATTCGTCGCGTACTCCGCTCCAAAGCTCAAGGCGGTAATTCTTCGCCTCGCTTCCGGCGTTAATTACGAAGTTAACGGTTATCCACTTGCCGGCAACGTTTGCGTCGTTTCCGTTGATTTCAGCAAAGTATTCTTCTGAAATTCCTGAATAGTCGTATCTTGCAAAGCTTGTGTCGAAGGGGGTAACCTCGCTTGCCGCTTTGCCTTCTACCATATAATAATATTTGCCGTCCTTAAATTCGTAAATCTTCTTATTGTCGGTAGTAGTAAGGTGGCAGTTCGCTTCTGCGCCGTTTTTGCCTTCGGAGGTAGCGTAGTAGGTTTCGCCGTCCTTCAAATCGTCAAAGCTTACGCTATTTCCGTCCGCGTCGAAATAAGCCAGACTTTCGTCGTTGTAAACCTTTTTCAGGTTCCAAACGTTAGCGAAAAGCTTTCCGTTCTCATCCTCGTAAAGTCCGTCGTCACGCAGAGTATACAAAACGTTCTCGCGGCGCTCGGAAAGGGTAGCGTCCTTTTTGAGTTCGGCTTTAAGCACGTTGCCGTCCTCGTCGTAACGGAAGGTGAAGCGTGGTGCGCTGAAGTCCAGCACCTTTTTGCCTGCGGAAGTATCTGCAAGGTAAACGTACGCAATTGCGCCTCGGCTTACTTTAACCCTTACGCTTACTGTCGAATATCCGTTTGAGGAAATAGTTTTGCTTTCTCCGACGAAGCCGTAATTTATAACCTCTTGCGTTGAGTAGTAATCTTTTTCCTCGTCAAATTCGTCGGTTTCCGCAACTTTGACGAACGCGCCTTTTTCGTCCTTGTACCAGTAATTTTTGTAGGTATCGGCAGTTGCGCCCTTTACGCGCACGTAGCCTTCCCTTAAAGAATTGACTATAATCAAAGGCTGAACGGAGGTGGAGCCGAAAATTTCGTTCCACGCGTCTATTGCCGTAATACTGCTTGCATTGTCAACGTTGAATGCGGAAAGCAGTTTAGCATACCAGTCTTGGTTAGCGTAGTTTTCAAAATATTCTTTATTGATAAGACCGGCATTGCCGTTTTTATTGATGTCGTCGAACGGAAGAGAAATAAAGCCGTTGTTGACTATGGCAGAGCTTCCGCCGTTTACACCCTGATAGGTGGAGGGGTCGGAAATATTTTCTTTAATCTGGTTTGACTGGCTACCGTAAACCTCGTCGAATACCTGCGTCGTTTTCTTTTCGGTTTCTGAAAGCGTAAGGCTTGCCGTGTATTCTCCGCTTCCGGTGTAAGCGTAAACGTCCTCGTCAACTTCAAGTGTCTGCATATTTGCAAGCGCAACCCAACCTGCCTTGTATCCGCTTGCGCTCGTATCTTTAATGGTTGTGTTGCCGAAGCTGAATTCTACGGTCAGTTTTTTAGCTTCTGAATTTTCGTTTTTAACGAAGAAGAAGCACTGTACCCAACCGTCGTAGATATCCTCGTTTTCGTCGTCCAGATCGGTTTTAACGTTCGTAGAGTCTACGTTAATACTAACGCTGGAGTCCTTGTCGTCCGCATCGGTCAGCTTAACGGTTGCCGCCGTCGCGCCGTTCATATCGGAGGTTTTAACCCAGAATGAAATTATCTGCTGTCCTTCGCCTTTAACTTCAATATCGAAAGTAGAGGTGTACGCCGCGCCGCGCGCCGAAAGCATAACCAACATATTGTTGTCGGTTGTGCTGTCAAGCTTAGGCAGATTAACCGCACTCTTCAGGGCGTTGTTCAAGCGTTCGTAATATTCGGTCTGACCTTCCGTAAAGTTATAGTCTGCCTTGACGTAGGCAAGTAAATCTTTGTGTGTTTTAGGCGCGTCGAAGTCTTTGGGAAGCTTCGCGTCGCCGACGCCTTCAATAGACGTAAAGCCTATTTTCTTACCGTCGTATACCAAAGCGGAAGCGTAGTTATCCTCGTCAACTGTAAGTCCTGCCTTAACGCCTGTACCGAAGGTTACTTTGCCGTACTCGTCGGTAGAAGCAAGGTCCAAAAGGTAGTGGAAGTTTTCGGAAAAACGCTTATCGGTAGTTTCCGTGGAAAGACCTTCGTTTCTCGTATAGCTGTCCGCCTTAAAAATCTTTTCGCTCTTGTCGCTGGAAAGGTCGCACTTCGCGTTTCCTATCTTGCTTTCGTTTGAAGAATAGGTGCAGTTTTCATTGTCAAGGCTTGTGAATCTGGTAACCTTTACGTCGTCAAAGAATGCGTATCCCTCGGTGTTATAGTCGCTTTCGCCAAGACCGAGCTTTAAAGTAACCGAGCTTGCTGCAAAGTCGCACGCATTGATATAAAGCGTGTACTTAACCCAGCCGTCGTATTTACCGTCGGCTTTGTTTTCGCCGATAAGCTTTTCGGTGTTAATGCAGGTAATGGCAAAATCGTCAAGGGTGGTGCTGCCAACGGTATGCGTTACTGTAATGTTTGCTCCGCGGTCCTGTTCGACTTCTTTACCCTGCGAATATTTAAGATAAGCCGTTTTAACCCAGACGGAAATCTCCGCAGAAGTGTTTGCAGGCAAATCGACGCTTACGGAAGAATAGTTCTGCGCCGTGCCGTTGTGCGCCGTAGCGTAGTTGTGCAGCATTAAAACGTGCGAAATCGGCTTTTCGAACTTTTCGTCAAGGAAGTAATCTCCGTCCTCGTTTTCGTAAACGGTTTGCCTGTCGCCGTTTTCGTCAATATAATAAAGCCCGTTGTCGTCGCTCTTTACGGCGTAGTGGGTGCCGGGGTTTGCAATAAGGTCCTTTGCGTGCTCGTCAACTTCTTCCTCGTCGTCCTCGCCGTCGGCGCTAGTTTTAACGTTCAGCGCCTTGTAGGTGTCCTGATATAAAATATCGCTCGACTTCA
Organism: uncultured Clostridia bacterium; assembly: GCA_947175515.1. Classification (GTDB taxonomy): domain Bacteria; phylum Bacillota; class Clostridia; order Christensenellales; family Borkfalkiaceae; genus Coproplasma. The sequence goes on from CAMWNA010000010.1 coordinate 8,453, forward strand.
TTCCGTTGTAGTCAACGTATAAATCTTTATAGTTGTCGTCGCTCGGGTCCAAATCGTTATTGGCGTCAAGCTTGTCCGCAAGCGCGCCGTCGGTCAAAGCCTCCCAAGCCTTGGGGGAAGTGCCGATAATGCCTGACATAGTGTAGGAGGAGGAACCGCCCTTCGACCAGCTGGTGGGGGTCTTTATAAGGTGAACGGCGTCGTCGGGAACTTCAAAAATTTCGAAATTTCCGTTCTTTAAAAGCTGGTCGTCCACGACGGAAGTTTTCTTGTCGTCCTCGTCCTCGTTATTGTCGTCTGCTTTTTTACACGCCGCGGCAACCCCCGTTAAAGAAAAGGAAGCCGTGCAGGCAAGCGCAAGCATAACGTATTTGAATCTGCGCTTTTTCGGGTAATTCTTTGACATAGTTTACTTATCCTTAATATAAATAATCGTACTCTAATATTTTAATATAATTGCCGTCTTTAATCAAGCAATTATAGCCTTATAAGCCGAAAATTTTTATTATTTTTACCCTAATTGCGCAAACTTTTTAAAAAGAGTGAATTTTATGGCTAATAAATTTTTCAAACGCGCGTCCGCAGGGCTTTTGACGGGCGCGGTCAACGGACTTTTCGGCGGAGGCGGCGGTATGGTCGCGGTACCCCTTTTAAAGGGAATGCTCGGCTATCCCGACAAGCAGGCGCACGCCACGGCAATTTTTATAATTGCCCCCGTCTGCGCGGCAAGCGCTGTAGTGTATATCATAAACGGTTACGCCGCCTTGGACGTAATAATACCTGCAGCCGTAGGTTCGGTTGCAGGCGGTCTGGCAGGGGCTTATTTTTTGAATAAATGCCCCAAAACCTTTATAAACTACATTTTCATAGCCCTTATGTTTATTGCGGGTATAAGGATGATTTTGCCGTGAGCTTTATTCTGTTTTTAATCGCAGGCTTCTTTTCCGGCTTTCTCGGCGGTATGGGAATGGGTGGCGGAACTATATTAATTCCTGCGCTTACCGTTTTGTTGGGCGTTGAACAACACGTCGCGCAGGCAACCAACCTTATTGCGTTTCTCCCTATGGCGGCTTTCACGTTAAAGGTGCATAAGGAAAACGGACTTTTGAAAACTCAGGGTCTTTTAACCTTGGTTATTCCCGCGCTTTTGACTACGGTAGCCGCAGGCTTTATCGCGGCGCTTCTGCCGTCGGAGGTCTTAAAAAAGCTTTTCGGCGCGTTTTTGGTATTTCTCGCCGTTAAGCTTTTAATCGACGCAAAACCGAGCTTTAAAAAATTAACCTCTTGAAACCAGTTTTTTGAAGGGTCTAAAGGTGAACATTTCAAGGCAATAAAGGAACGCCGCGGTGAATACAAGACTTGCAGGCGCAAGAATTACTATCTGCCATACTGTGGAAACGTACCTGCTTATAATTCCGTCCAAAAGCTCTCCGAATACGCACGCAACCGCAACCACGAGTACCGCGTGCAGGGTGTATTTTACAAATTTCAGTCCTTTGCATTTCTTTCTCAGCAGTAAAAGATTTAAAACGCTGGTTATAAGAAAGTTTAGCGAAAGTCCAATAAGATACGAGTACACGCCCACGAACTTAGTCAAAGCAAGAATACTTATAAGCATAGCCGCCGCGCCGATTATGAAATATATAAGCGTGCGCTTTTCGCAGTTCATAGAGTTAAGAACGGTCGTAGTAATCATTGCAATGCACATGGGGAAAAGTATAAACGCGCAGTTGTGAACGATTTCGCCGCTCATCTCGTTAGAATAAAGGAACTGCCCCAGCTCGTCGCCCAAGATAAACAGAATAGGCACTAGAAGAGTCGCTATAAATATTGCGGCTTTTACCGATTTTTCAACGTCGAACTTTACAAGCTCGGTCTTTTTCCTGTAATAATTTTCCGAAAGCTCGGGCGCGACTACTACGGATATCGAGCCTATCAAAGAAGAGGGAATAAAGAGTATAGGCACGCTCATGCCTATCGCCACTCCGTATAAGCTTATCGCTTCGGAGTTGTTGAGTCCGTAAGCCTTCATAAGCAATAGGGGCAGCAGAACGGCTACCGCGGAGTTAAGAACGGAAGTCGAGGTGCGCATTGCCGTAATTGGCGTGGAGGAGGAAAAAAGCGGTTTAAGCTGCTTTTTGGGGTTTTTGAATCTTCCTCCTTTCTTGAAGTACCAGAAAAGCGAAACGATGAAAGAAAAAACGTAGGAAACGAGTACGGCAATCGTCGCGCGCTTGGCTCCGATCATGGGGTCTGCAACGCCGTAAACGAGAATGCACCCCAAGACTACCATTACCGCGTCCTCTAAAAGCTCTATGACGCTGTACGGCAGAAATTGCTTGTTTCCCCAGAACGAACCGCGCATAACCGCGTAAATGGATGTCAGAATCAGCCCTGGCACGAGTATAATGAATATATCGAGGCATCTGTCGTCCGAAAACAAAAAGCCGAAAAGCCTGCGCCCGAACAGCAGAATTACAGCCATGGGAATCGTGACCATAAGCGTTGCAACCACGCCGGCGGTTACGGCGGCGTGCTTTCCTTTCGTGTCACCCGCCGCGTTGCTCTTTGCAATAAGCCTTGAAACGGTCACGGGAACTCCGCTTGAAGCCGCCGTAAGAAATACGGCGAACACCGAAAGGCAAATTTGATAAATGCCCAAGCCTTCCGCGCCGATTATGCGCGAAAGCACTATTCTGTAAAAAAAGCTCAACATTTTTTCTACTGTGGAAAACACGGTAACCATTGCCGCGGACTTGTAAATATTCACTTTCATCTACATTATTCTACAAATTTTGTCCGCCGAATATGAACGTTTTATTTTCTTAATGCGTATAATATATCAAATGTTTACGCTCGTTTCGGACAGAAGCAGATATTTCAGGGTAAAACGGGGGCAGAGTGCGTCGGACGTGGAGTCCGAGCTGAAAACCCCCGTGCTCGGCGCGGTGTTCGCAGGCAGAATTATAAAAGTCGCGGACGGCAAATTTAAGCTGTACTCCGCAAGGGTAGGCGACACGTACCGCACGGTTGCGCTTAAATTCAACGCAGACGAGGATGAGCTGAAAAAAATAAACGGGTCCAAACCTGTTTATCCTACCTGTAAATTATTTGTGCCGATAAATTGAGCGCGCGGCATATAATGTAATATTAAAACCAAAACGGAGGTCAAAATGTCATTTTTTTCCAATTTTCAATCGGATAAATGCCCCGGCTCGATAAGCGGCAATCCATTAAACGGAATGTGTGAAAAGGTGTGCATACAGGCACAAAAGATTTTCGACGCCTGCATCAAGCAGATTCAGATAGAAAATTATACCTTAACGCTCACCGACCAGCTTCCCACCGACCCTACATACCCTTTAACTTTTATAAGCGCAAGGTCGGTATCGTCCACGGGCAACATCACAAGCATCAACGTAGAAAGGCTTGCGGATAAACAGGGCTGTGCAAGAGTTCAGGCTAACGTAAGTATTCCCGTAGAGGTGCTGTACACCGACGCGAACGGAGTAGAGGGTTCGGCGCAGGCAACCATAAGCGTTTCGGAAGACGTTCTTCTGTTCGTTCCGGCGCCGTCGATTATGCCTTACAGGATAACCAGCGAAGTCAGCGCCGTCTGCGCGGAAGGCTCGTTTAATTCCGACGGCGGCACGTTTACCGTCAACGCATGTATCACCACGATTTTAAAGGTTGCAATAGACGTGGAGCTGCTTGTCCCCAGCTACGGCTACTGTGCGATTCCCCCCGCGCAGGACTACTCGCAGGAAGTATGTGCAGGCTTCTTCGAGCTTCCCCTTTATCCTCAGGGCAAAAACTGTTCCAAACAATAGCTTTATAAATACAACGTTCGGCGGGGCGTACGCTCCGCCGTTTACTTTTACGCCTGTAAACCTCCAAAATAACCGCAAATCAAGTACTATGCCACACATAAACAGGCAAATATTCAACAAAACAAATAAATTTGTCTATTAAATTTTGTCCGTAAAAACGCTTTAAATATTTTAAAAAAGGTGATAAAATATAGCTATGAAAATATTTTCCATAAGCGATTTGCACCTTTCGGGGCTTGCGGACAAGCCCATGGACGTGTTCGGTTCCGGTTGGGAAAATCACTTTGAAAAAATTAAAGACGATTGGGAAGTGAAGGTTTCCGACGAAGATATTGTTTTAATCTGCGGCGACACAAGCTGGGGCACCGTGCTTTCGGAAGGGCTTTACGACTTAAATTCGTTAAAGGGATTAAAGGGTAAAAAAATCTTTATCCGCGGCAACCACGACTATTGGTGGAACGGTATAACGAAGCTGAGAGACGCCGCTCCCGACGACACTTTTTTCTTTTTGCAAAACGACTGCGTCAGGTTTGAAAATATTATAATCTGCGGCTCGCGCGGCTGGACTACGGAGGGCAGCTCGGACTATACTGCACGCGACGAAAAGCTGTATCTCCGCGAAGCCGAACGCTTTAAGCTGTGCTTTAAGGAAGTCGAAAAAATAAGAAGCGAGGGCGACAGACTGCTCGTGATGATTCATTATCCGCCTTTTTCTTTAAAAGCGCCCGATACCCTGTTTACTAAAATGTTTGAAGAAAACGGCGCGGAAAAGGTTATTTTCGGTCATATCCACGGTGAGGCGTATTTCCCCCTGCGTACGCATAAAAACGGAATAGAGTATATTTTAACCTCGTGCGACAAGGTGGGCTTCAGCTTACAAAGAATTTTATAAAATATGCGCCTTGCTTAATTTATACGCTTTACAAAATTTTGTAATAGTGTTATACTTTTAAAAATCGGATTGTCGGATACGGGTATAAAAATGCGTCGGAAAATTTTAATTCGTAAATTTTTTCAGATTGAAATATTAAAAAGCGGAAAGCTCTCGGTATAAAAACCGAAGTCTTTACCGCTTTTTTTTCGTAACCGAAACGGGAGATGCAATGCTTAACAGAAAAGACTTACTGGGGCTTTACGACTGCTCCGCAGAAGAAATCACAGAAATTTTGGATACCGCAGCGGAAATGCGCGCATTTTTAGAAAGCGACAGGCGCAGCTCTGACCTTTTGAAGGGAAAGTCGCTTATTACCCTGTTTTATGAAAACAGTACGAGAACGCGCACCTCGTTCGAGCTTGCAGCAAAATACTTGGGCGCCGCCGAAGTGAATATCTCGGTTGCGACAAGCTCCGTGCAAAAGGGCGAAACGCTAATTGATACGGGCAAAACGCTCGACGCTATGAAAACCGACTTTATCGTTATCCGCCACCCAATGGCAGGCGCACCCAAGCTCCTTGCCCAAACGGTTAAGGCAAGCGTATTAAACGGCGGCGACGGTATGAACGAACATCCCACGCAGGCGCTTTTGGATATGCTTGCGCTCAAAGAAAAGTTCGGCAGAATCAAGGGCTTGAAGGTCGCAATCCTCGGCGATATAAAGCACAGCCGCGTCGCAAAAAGCAACCTTTTCGGTTTAAGCAAGCTCGGCGCGGAAGTCTACATGTACGCGCCGCAAACTCTTTTACCTAAGGAAATCGAAAAGCTCGGCGCAAAAATCGCAAAATCAAGGGAAGAGGCTATAGAAGGCGCGGACGGAGTTATGGGACTCAGGATACAGCTTGAACGCCAGCACGGCGGACTTTTTCCGTCGCTTTCGGAATACTCCAAATTCTACGGCGTTAAGGACTGGCTTTTAAAGTACGCAAAAAAGGACGCCGTGATTTTACATCCCGGTCCCGTAAACAGGGGCGTTGAGCTTACTCCTGATTTAATCGACGGGCAGACAAGCGTAATAGAAGAACAGGTCACCTGCGGCGTCGCGGTAAGAATGGCGCTTTTAAAGCTGCTTGCAGAGTACAGGGAGAAACACTTATGAAACTTTTAATAAAAAACGCAACCCTAGTTTTAAAGGACGGCGAAAAAAAGTCCGACCTGCTTATCGAGGACGGCAAAATTTCCAAAATCGCAAAGTCAATTGACGGAGCAAGCTTAAAGGGCTGTAAAATTATCGACGGCACAAATAAGCACGTTTTATCGGGGCTTATAGATATGCACGTTCACTTGCGCGAACCGGGGTTCGAGGGTAAGGAAGATATCGAAAGCGGCTCCAAAGCGGCTGTTGCCGGCGGATTTACGCAAATATGCTGTATGCCCAACACCAACCCCGTGTGCGATAACGCCGTGGTGGTCACCTATATCAAGCACCGCGAAAGCGAAGTCAACCTCTGCAAAATCAACCCGATAGGCGCGATAACCAAGGGCGAGCAGGGCGAAGCGCTTTCGGAAATAGGAAAGATGAAGCAAGCCGGCGCGGTCGCAATTTCCGACGACGGAAGGTCGGTTATGAACTCTAATATAATGCGCCTTGCAATGGAGTATGCAGGCGGCTTTGATATCAAATGCCTTTGCCACTGCGAGGATATAAATTTAGTTGACGGCGGAGTCGTTAACGAGGGCTACAATTCCACGCTCTGCGGACTTAAAGGCAGCCTTCGCGCGGCTGAAGATATTATGATTGCGCGCGATATTTCGCTTGCGGAAAGTCTTAACGTTCCCGTGCATATCTGTCACGTTTCAACCTACAGCGGCGTGGAAATTATAAGAAGCGCCAAATCGCGCGGCGTAAAGGTCACGGCGGAAACCTGTCCGCACTACTTCACGCTCACCGACGATATTATAACCTCGTTCGATACAAACACCAAGGTCAATCCCCCCGTAAGAGAGGAAAAGGACAGGCTTGCAATAATCGAAGGCTTAAAGGACGGCACGCTCGATTGCATAGTTACCGACCACGCTCCCCACGCGCAAAAGGATAAGGAGGTTGAATACAACCTCGCCGCGTTCGGTATGTCTGGCTTGGAAACCAGCTTTGCATTAAGCTATACGCACTTGGTCAAAAACGGTCGGCTTACTTTAACTCAGCTTTCACGCCTGATGAGCGCAAATCCGGCGCAAATCCTGAATCTTGAAGGCGGCGAAATAAAAGAGGGCGCGGCGGCTGATTTAACGGTGGCTGACTTGAATGAAAAATGGATAATCGACTCAAACAAGTTTTTGTCCAAGGGCAAAAACACGCCTTTCAACGGCTATGAGGTTTACGGAAAAGTCGTCTGCACGATAGTGGACGGTCAAATAAAATACGGCGGTTAAGGAGAATAAATTTATGATAGACAAGCTAATTGATAAAATTATCGAGCTTCAGAACCCGACCTGCGTCGGGCTGGACACGCACTTCGACTATCTTCCCGACGATATGAAAAAAGGCGTGGCGTCATTTAAGGAAGCTGCGGCAAAAATCACTGAGTTCAATAAAAATATTATAGATAAGGTGTGCGACGTCGTCCCTTCCGTAAAGGTTCAAATTGCCTACTACGAAGCCTACGGTGAGGCTGGAATTAAAAGCTTTAACGATACCGTAAACTACGCCAAGGAAAAGGACTTAATCGTTATTGCCGACTGTAAACGCAACGACATCGGCTCCACGGCAAGCTGCTACGCAAAATCTTACTTGGGCAGCACGGAAATTAACGGCAAAGAGTTAAGGGCGTTTTCCGCGGATATGCTCACCGTCAACGGCTATCTCGGCACGGACGGCATAAAACCCTTCACAGACGAAATAAAGAATTGCGACAAATCCATTTTCGTACTAGTTAAAACCTCCAACCCCTCAAGCGGCGAATTACAGAATTTAAAGCTTGAAAGCGGCGAATTTATTTACGAGCGTATGGGCAGGCTGGTTGAAGAATGGGGCAGGGACACGGTAGGCAAATACGGCTATTCCGAAGTCGGCGCAGTTGTCGGCGCAACCCACCCCGAGGAAGCGGAAAACTTGCGCAAAAAACTCCCCTCAACGTTCTTCCTTATCCCCGGCTACGGCGCGCAGGGCGGAAGCTCGCAAATGCTTAAAGTCTGCTTCGATAAGCACGGCTTAGGCGGCGTTGTCAATAATTCACGCGGCATAATCTGCGCATATAAAAAGAGCGAATACAACGGTAAAAATTACGCGGACGCGGCAAGGGAAGCGTGCATAGCCATGCAGAAAGATTTGTCTGCCGCAATAGGTAAAATGGGAAAATGAAAGATTTAAAAGCAACGGTTAAATCCAACGAACGGATAGCGGAAAACATCTATTCTTTAACCGTCACCCTGCCTGAAAGCGCAGGCGAAATTCACGGCGGTCAGTTCGTAAATATTTCCACGGGCGACAGCTCGCACCTTTTAAGGCGCCCCCTCGGCGTTGCCAAGGTCGAGGGTAACGACGTAACGGTCTGCTATCAGATAAAGGGCAGCGGCACGCAAAATCTTGCAACGCTTAGTTCGGGCGCGTCGGTAAATATTCTTTTGCCGCTCGGCAACGGCTTCAACATTTCAGGTTATAAAAACGTAGCCGTTATCGGCGGCGGAGTGGGTGTGTTTCCGTTGGTCGCAACCGTACGCGAACATTGTAAAAATATAAATTTCTATACCTACGTCGGTTTCAGGAATAAGTCCGCCGTGTGCCTTTTGGATGAGCTTGAAAAAAGCAAAACTTTGACCGTCGTCACGGACGACGGAAGCTACGGCAAGAAGGGCAACGCGGTTGAAGCGTTTTTTGCGGACGCGGCAAACGTAAAAGCGGACGCAATAATCGCGTGCGGTCCGCCCGTAATGCTAAAAGTTTTAAAGACCGAAATGCAAAAGCGCAACGTTAAAACTCCCTGCCTCGTTTCTTTAGAGGAGCGAATGGGCTGCGGCTTGGGCGCGTGCCTTGTGTGCGTATGCAAAAAACACGACGGGCAAAACGCACGCGTCTGCAAGGACGGACCCGTGTTCGATATCGACGAAGTTGAGTTATAAAAACAAAACAAAATTTAAGAAGCTTAGTAAACGCGCGGACGGCGGTAAGAAACACTGAAGGCAGGCAAACCGCGCAGCCCGAAAATACGGAAAAGCCTGAAGCGGACGTAAAGTCAGCCGACGGCGACCCGTTTGATAATTGATTAATTCACGGCAAATTAAAACTATTTAAAATACCGGAATGTGGAAAAAAGGAAACAAAATGGCTGAATTACAGGTAGAAATCTGCGGAGTAAAATTAAAGAACCCCGTAATCGCCGCAAGCGGCACGTTCGGCTTCGGCAGGGAGTATAACGAGGTTTACGATATTTCCGTCTTGGGCGGCATAAGCACCAAGGGAATGACTGTTGAACCTCGGCTCGGCAACCCCGTGCCGAGAATCGCCGAAGGCAAAAGCGTTATTTTAAACGCCGTCGGACTTCAGAACCCAAGTGCGGATTATTTTATAAAAAACGACCTTGCGTTTTTGAAAAGCAAGGGAATAGCAATAATCGCAAACGTTGCCGGCAAAACGCTTGACGACTACGGCGCAATCTGCGCCAAACTGGATGGACTTGTGGACTTTGTGGAGCTCAACATTTCCTGTCCCAACGTAAAAGCCGGCGGAATGGCTTTCGGCATAAAGCCCGAAAGCATTGCTGAGGTCACGCGTGTTTCCAAAAGCTCGCTGAAAAAAACGCCGCTAATGGTTAAGCTTTCCCCCAACGTTGAAAGTATCCCCTTAAACGCGCAGGCTGCGCAGAAGGGCGGTGCGGACTGTATTTCGCTTATCAACACGCTTACGGGTATGGCAATCGACTTGGAAAAAAGGAAACCCGTAATCGCAAACAATACTGGCGGCGTTTCCGGCGCCGGCATTAAACCCGTTGCTTTAAGAATGGTTTACGAGGCGGCTCACTCAGTAGATATTCCTGTAATCGGTATGGGCGGTATAACCTCCGGCACGGACGCTTTGGAATTTATGCTTGCAGGCGCGCGCGCCGTGCAGGTGGGTACGGCAAACTTCACAGACGTAAACGCTATGCCGCGGATTATTGCAGAAATGAACGCTTGGCTCGACAGTCACGGCGTAAAAGATATTAACGAAATTGTAAACACTTTAAAATTAAACTGAAACGGAGATATACAAAATGACCTACAAACAGCAATTCATTAAATTTATGGTAGAAAACGGCGTATTGAAATTCGGCGAGTTCACTCTTAAAAGCGGCAGGGTCGCGCCGTACTTTATAAATACGGGCAACTACAAAACGGGCGCACAGCTTTCGCGTCTCGGCGAATATTACGCGCGTTGCATTGAAGATAACGAAATAAAAGCCGATACGCTTGTCGGTCCTGCGTACAAGGGCATACCGCTTGCGGTAACCACCGCGGTTTCGCTTTTTACCAAATACGGCAGGGAGCTCAATTATTGCTTTGACAGAAAGGAAGCAAAGGACCACGGCGAAGGCGGACTTTTCGTAGGCAAGCAGCTTGAAGACGGTGAAAGAGTAATCTTAATAGAGGACGTTATGACCTCGGGTAAGGCCTTAAGGGAAATGCTGCCCAAGCTGAAGGAGGCGGCAAACGTAACTATAGCCGGTATGGTAATTTCCGTTGACAGAATGGAAAAGGGGCTTGAAAGCAATCTTTCCGCCGTGCAGGAAGTTTATAAGGAATTCGGCGTAAAGGTCTACTCTATTGTAACAATGTCGGATATTATTACCGCAATCGAGGACGGTATAATCGACGGCAGAAAGTACCTTGCAAAAATGAAAGAATACCGCAAAACCTATGGCGTAGACTAAATCAATAAAGTTAAAAAACGCCGCCGACGGACAATACGTTCGTCGGCGGCGTTTAAAATTACGGGCTTTGGCGAAGGAATTAATTCGGCAATTTCTATTTCAGTATAAGCGTATTAAAACCTGCTGAATTCGTACCCTTCGGCTTTAAAATGTCTTATAATCGAGCGCAACGCCTCAGCGGTTGCCGTTTTCGTGGTGGAATCGTGCGCAAGCAGAACTATATTGTCCGTGCTTGCCGCAGTGTTTATTGCGGCGTTTAAAAGCTGTACCGGCTCGGCGTTGTAAATTTCCGCGTCGCGCGTGGAAGCGTTCCAGTCAATGTATCTCAGTCCGTGCGCAGTCACGGCGGAAATGAATTTTTCACTCAGCCCGAAGCTCCCGCCCGGGAAGCGGTAAATGCCCGAATATTTTCCCGTAACGCTTTTAATAACGTCATTGCACTTATCTATATCCTCGATAAGGCTTTTGCACGACGAATATATTTCCTTGTACTTGTGCGAATAGGAGTGTACGCCTATCGTATGTCCCTCGGCAGCTTCGCGCTTTAAAATGTATTTTCTCGTTTCCGCCTGATTTCCTATAATGAAGAAAGTCGCTTTCACGTTTTCTTCTTTTAAAACGTCTAAAATTTTGGGCGTGACCCTGTCGCTCGGTCCGTCGTCAAACGTAAGATAAACCGTCTTAATTTCCTTTTCGTTAGTGTCGGCAAGCGAAAAGGTGGGGCTTCCCGCCCAAATCGCGCCGCAAAAAGCGAAGATAAGCGCACAGGCAAACATAGCTGCGCAGAAAGCGGTGAAATTTCTGTTCATAACCGTATTTTGCGCAGTAATTAGCAAATTTTACAACCTTTTCAAAAATTTTACGAAAGTGCTGTGTTAATTATTGCGTCGGCAATGGCAATCTGCAAATACCGCATATCCTTGGAATAAACGTAGCCGCTTTTCTTATCGTCGCACTCGGCAATAAGAGCCTTTAAATCTTTGGTGAAGCAGTTATCCGTATTTGCGTTTAAAAGCCCGTTTAAGCCGCTTTTAACGGCGTCGATAACTCCCTTAGCCTTGCTTTGGTTGTATTCGCCGGTATCTAGTCCGTTTGCGCATTCGTATGCAAGAAAGGAAAGTGAGTTCAACGTGTTCAAATTCCCCTCGTAAAGCTTTGCACTCTTTTTTGCGGAACTGTTAAGCCTGTATTTTTCCGTTTCTATTTTAAGCACGGAGCAGTTTAAATCCTTACGCTTAAGGCTTGCACATACCGTTTCCGCGTCGCTTTGCGTGTAGTAGCAGGAAACGGTAACGTAGTAATCTCCGTCGTAATGCAAAATATATCCGGCTCCGCCGTAGCTTGCAACCGTCCCCGAAAGCGAGCTTGCCGAAACGGAATTTTCGGGCGCGCGGTAGCATATAAAATAGAACGCCGCCTTATAAGTCAGCGTTCCTCCCGAAAACGCAAACGCGCACACGCAAATTAAAACCGTCACAGCGGTTACTGCGGATACTGAAATAATAAATCCAAGATTTTTTTTGCACCCGAACATATTACTAAGATATTTATCAATTTGTTTATTTATGTTTAACAAGTCTGTCGGGTGCGTCTGCAAGGAGAGGTTGCCAAGATTTAAAATTTTTTTGACTAGACTTTAAAAATTGCTTGCAATATTAATAAATTTTGATATAATATTATTATCTGTGATGCTAATATGGCTCAGCTGGTAGAGCAGCTGATTCGTAATCAGCAGGTCGCCGGTTCGAATCCGGCTATTAGCTCCACAATATTATGCCCTTTGAGAGTTACTCTCAAAGGGCACGTTATTAACTGAGCGTATATAAATATCAAAGATTAATTAATTTACTAATGAGGGTGAAGATGAGCGCAAAACAATATTTCAAATGTAGTAATTGCGAATTGAATTTTGTTGAAGAAGAGGGCGGACTTTGCAGTGTTTGTAAGTCTCAGGCAAAAAGGAATGAGCGAAACGACGGAGTTTTCAATCCTATGCGCAAGTACAAAAACGTGTGCTTTCAATGCCGCGAAAATCTAGATTCACAGTTTGATAAATTCTGTCCTCAGTGCGGTTGGCTTATTTGCCATAACTGCGGTTCGTGCGGATGTGTATAGACCTTAACTTAAATTCAATAAATCTCGTTAAAACCGCGTTATAAGGCGGTTTTTTATTTTTATTGATAAGTGTTAATCGGTTTACAAATTTTTGCGGATAATGTATAATTAAATTGAATTATTATAATTTGGTAAATACTATGTCGGAAAAGAAAAGGAAGATTTCAAAGGGTAAACTAAGGGCTATAATAATTGCCGCGGTTACGGCGGTAATAGTAATTTCACTTGTCGTAACCAATCTTTTCGTGCCCGTCAAATATCTTTCAAGCTATTTCGTCATCCGTAACAAAGGCGCGAAGGAAGGTATTATGCGCGTCCGTTTCGTTGACGTAGGCTACGGTGACTGCACGATTATTGAGCTCCCCGACGGTAAAAATATGCTTATCGACGCCGGTGACGGTTCAAGCGCCAACCAAAAGCGCATTTTAAAATTTTTAAATAAATGCGACATAGACGTTATCGACTACCTAGTATGTACTTCTGTAAACGCGGAACATTGCGGCGGACTTACGGAAATTATGGAATATAAAAAGGTCAAGCGCATATTTATGCCGTACTGTAAAAACGTTTACGTCACGGACGAATATAAAAACTTCGTTCTCTCGGCGTCCGTCGGTAAGTGCGACCTCGTTGAAAGCCAGTACGGCATCGGCGAAGTCAACGACGAAAGCGGATACTTTTTTACCTTTCTTTCGCCGTCCGTTCATACCAATCCGGACAGCGAATATTCAGGGCTTGTCGGCAATCCCACGGTTACTCAGAAGAACAACGCTTCTGCCGTGCTGTGGCTGGAATACGCCGGCACAAGCTTTCTTTTTACAAGCGACGTAACCGACAGCGTTCTTATGAAAATCTGCGACGGATATTCCGTTGATAAAGACCGTTATGCCTACAACGGCGGGCACGTTGTTAGCCTTGAAAGCTGCAACGTTTTAAAGGTTCCTAACCACGGAAACAAATCTTCCGCATATACGCATTTTTACGAATTGACAAAACCCGAAGCGGCTGTAATTTCCGTCGGCAAAAACGGACAGGACTGTCCTTCGCAGGAAGCGTTGTCCAACGCAATAAATTATACGGGCGAAGAAAATCTTTACAGAACCGATATTCACGGCACCGTAACTTTCGAGGTCACGCAGGACGGCTACGCCGTCGTTTAGGAGAAAATATGAAACTCACCACAGCCGGCGAATCCCACGGCAAATGCCTTGTAGGCATAATCGAAGGTTTGCCCTCCAACTTAAAAATAAATATCGGCGAAATAAACCGTAATCTCTCTTTAAGGCAAAGCGGCTACGGCAGGGGCGCAAGACAGAAAATAGAAAGCGACAAAGCCGAAATTTTAAGCGGAGTGAGAAATCTTTTAACGCTTGGCAGTCCGCTTGCGTTCGCCGTAGTTAATAAGGATTATGAAAACTGGAAAGATATAATCGCACCCGAGGGGTGCGACGTTACCAAAAAACGCGTAACGGCAGTCCGCCCCGGGCACGCCGATTTAACAGGGCTTTTAAAATACGCGCAGGACGACGCGCGCAATATTTTAGAACGCGCCAGCGCAAGGGAAACCGCCGTCCGCGTGGTCGCTGGCACGATTGCGCGGCAGTATTTAAGGGCGCTCGGGATAGAGGTGTCGGGCTTCGTGAAAAGCGTGTGCGGCGTTTCGGATAACGGCGCGTATAACTTCGGGCAGCTCCAAGCCGCAAAATCTCAGCCGCTTTTTATGCTTGACGAAAAAGCGCAGAACGAAGCAATGCGCAAAATAGACGAACTTAAAAAAGAAGGCGACACAGCAGGCGGAATTATCGAAATCCGCGTACACGGCTTAAAGAGCGGCTTCGGTAGCTGTATGGACTATTCAAGCAAGCTTGACGCGCGTCTTGCCGCCGCAGTAATGAGTGTGCAGGCAATCAAGGGCGTTGAGTTCGGTATGGGCTTTGAGACGGCAAACCGTGCAGGCAGCGCCGTCCACGACGAAATTTATTATAACGGGGCGTTTTACCGCAAAACGAACAATGCCGGCGGAATAGAGGGCGGTATGTCCAACGGTGAGGAAATTATTTTACGCGCCGCGATGAAACCCATTCCCACGCTTATGAAGGGCTTGAATACGGTTGACTACGTATCAAAACAACCCGTAAAAGCAAGCACGGAAAGAAGCGACGTCTGTGCAATCTGCGCGGCGGAAACAATACTTGAAAGCGTCACTGCGTTCGCGCTTGCGGAAGCCGTTTCCCAAAGGCTCGGCGGAGATAATATGGACGAGGTAATCGAGCGCTACGGCGCGTTGAAGGGCTGAATATGAAAGACGTGATTTTGCAAACGCCGAACTTCAAAAGCATAATTCACTGCGGCGCAGGAACTTTTTCGGAGTACGCTCCGAAGCTTAAAGACAGACAGCTTTTTGTTGTAACCGACAGCAACGTTTTTTCGTTTTACAGAAGGCTAATCTGGCAGACTTTCGGCGACGGCGTACCCGTCGTAATTCTGCCTGCCGGTGAAAACAGCAAAACCCAGCGTTACCTTTTCGAAATACTTACAAAAATGGCGGAGGCAGGTATGACGAGGAAGTGTACCCTCGTTGCGTTCGGCGGCGGCGTAGTCGGAGATATTACGGGGCTTGCGGCTTCACTGTATATGCGCGGCGTAAGCGCGGTGCAAATTCCCACGACTCTTTTATCGCAGGTAGACAGCTCCGTCGGCGGCAAAACCGCGATAGACTTTAAAAAAATCAAAAACCTTATCGGCACGTTCTATCAGCCTGAAGAAGTAATTTGCGACCCTATGTTTCTGGAAACCCTGCCTGCGCGTGAAATACGTTGCGGACTGGGCGAAATTATAAAGTACGGCGCACTTGACGGCGCAATATATCAAAAGCTTTTATCAAATCGGGAAAACCTTTCCGATAACGGCTTTTTAGGCGAAATTATTTACGACTGCGTACAGCACAAGTCGGATATAGTTTCCGCGGACGAACGCGACTTGAACGGCAAACGCAAGACCCTGAATTTGGGTCACACTACGGGGCACGCGTTCGAGCTGTATTACGGCAGAAAGTCGCACGGCGAGTTCGTGCTTATTGGAATGTATTACGAAGCGTATATCGCTAAGCACAAAGGCGTGTGCGGCGGCGAGTATCTTGAAAATATTTTAAGCCTTATAAAAAGCGTAATCAAAAAAATTCCTGCATACGACGATATAGAACAAGCCGCGCAAATGGCAAAACACGACAAAAAGAATGAGGAAGCCGAAAAAATTTCAATAATCGTTCCTCGGTTTGAAGGAAGAAGCGCTGAAATAATTATGGGCGCGGAAGAGTACGTAAAGCTCATATGCGAATGCCGCGATAAACTGAAGGAGGAGCATGCAAACTCTTAAGCTTGCCGTTATCGGCAGGGACGTAACAAAATCGTTAAGCCCTGAAATTCACGCGTTTATCGCAAAGCATACGGGCAAGAAAATAACGTACGACAAGCTTTCCGTACCGGAAACAAGGTTCGAAGATACGGTTGAAAAATTCTTTGAAGAATACGACGGCTTCAACGTAACCATACCTTATAAGCTTTCGATAATACCACACCTTGAAAAAGTAGAGGGCGACGCGAAAGCTTTCGGCGCGGTGAATACCGTCCGCGCACGCGGCAGGGTTGGCTACAATACCGACGGGCTCGGTTTTTCGCTTATGCTTAAAAACGCAGGGGTGCAGGTATGCGGCAAACGCGCGCTTGTGCTCGGTGCGGGCGGCGCGGGCAGAAGTGCGGCAAAAAAGCTTTCAGAGGAAGGCGCCGAAGTTTATATATACAACAGGAGCTCAGACAAGGCGAAAGCCGTCGCCGGAGAATTTGACGGCGTTACCGCCCTTGAAAAGCTTGAAAACATAGAATATTATTTAATAGTCAACGCAACGGGCGTGGGTATGCACGAAACCGAAGGAATATCTCCCGTAGATAACGGGCTATTAAAGCTTTGCACCGTTGCTGCGGATTTAATCTACGAGCCTAAAAAAAGCAAGTTTTTAGAGCTTGCGGAACAGTGCGGCAAACAAACTATAAACGGCGAAGCAATGCTTTTTTATCAGGCGTACTTTGCGCAGAAAATCTTCTTCGGCGAAAGCGCGGACGCGGCGCAGGCGAAAGAACTTTTTGCAAAATATCGGGAGGAAAAATTTTGAAACTCTTTTTTATAAACGGCGTAAACTTAAATATGACGGGCGAGCGTGAAAAAGGCGTGTACGGCACGCAGACCTTGGAGGAAATCAACAAGGAAATTTCCGCACACTTCAAAAACGATACCTGCTTGTTTTATCAGAGCAATATAGAAGGCGAGCTTTGTACGGCAATACAAAACGCCCGAAAGGAAAAGGTCGACGGCATAATTTTAAACGCAGGCGCGTTCACGCATTACAGCTACGCTCTGCGCGACGCAATAGCCGCAGTTTCCGTTCCCGTGATAGAGGTGCATATGTCCAACGTTCACTCACGTGAAGAATTCCGCCGCAACTCGGTGCTTTCTCCCGTGTGCAGGGGCGTAATATGCGGCTTCGGTAAAAACAGCTATATCTTGGCAGGCGAAAGCTTCAAGCTATGAATATAGTTCTTACGGGAATGCCTGCAAGCGGCAAAACCTCCGTCGCAAAAGAGCTTGAAAAGCTCGGCAAAACAGTCTGCGATACGGATGCGGAAATAGTAAACCGCCACGGCTCAATTTCCTCAATTTTCAAAAATCACGGCGAAGAATATTTCCGCAACCTCGAAACAGCGGAAGTTAAAAGGCTGTCACAAAAACACGGCGTAGTCATAGCCACGGGCGGCGGCTGTATTATGCGGCAGGAAAACGTAAAGCTTTTAAGGGCAAGCGGCAAAATCGTATACCTCAGGACGGGGCTTGAAACTTTATATAACAGGGCTAAGGGCAATACCTCGCGCCCGTTACTCAGCGGCGATACGCATGAAAAGCTTAAAAAACTTTACGACGAAAGAACGCCCGTTTACGAACGGAATGCGGATATCATAATCGACACCGACGGGCTTAAGCCCGAAGAAATAGCACGAAAGATAACGGAGCTTATACAATGAAAACAGCTTTAATAACAGGCGGAACTAAGGGAATAGGCAAAGCAGTCGCGCTTGCTTTTTTGCAACAGGGCTACGAGGTGGTTATCAACTACCACAGCGACGAAGAAACCGCCCTCGCCACTCAGGAAGAGTTCAACATACAGGGCTATTGCCCGATACTTCTCCGCGCGGACGTTTCGGACGAAATGCAGGTGCGCGCAATGTTCCGCGAGTTTTTCGGAATATACAACAGACTCGACGTTCTTGTGAACAACGCCGGAATTTCTTTAATCCGCGTTATACAGGATACCGCCCAAAGCGACTGGGATAAGGTTTTCGGCGTAAACGTCAAGGGCGTTTTTAACTGTTGCCGCGTTGTTGCCGATAAAATGATAGGCTGCGGAGGCGGCAGCATAATAAATATCGGCTCAATCTGGGGCGAGGTCGGAGCCAGCTGCGAGGCGGCTTATTCCGCTTCGAAAGGCGCGGTAATAGCTTTTACCAAAGCCCTTGCAAAGGAGCTTGCGCCTTCGAAAGTGCGCGTAAACTGCGTTTCCCCCGGCGTTATCGATACGGGTATGAATTCGCACCTGACCGGCGAGGAAATGGAACAGCTTATAGAAAGTATTCCGGCAGGCAGGATAGGCTACCCCGAGGACGTTGCCAAAGCGTGTTTATACCTTGCCGAAGCAGACTACGTAACGGGCGAAGTTCTTTCCGTCGGCGGCGGTTTCGGCAAATAACCGCCTTTTTATTCGCTTTAAGTAAATAAAATTGCGTTTTTTAAAATAAAGTCGGAATTTTTTGTACAAAAAAAGGAATTTCGGAATTTTTTTCGTAATTAATAAACGGAATGGAAGAAACGTTGAAGCAAAAAACCTACGCAATAGAAAAAGCTTTCTTTTCGCCTTATGCGGCGTATTCGGAAAATACGCGCGGCAGACAGCGCGAAGAAAAGCCCTGTGAAATGCGCACAGAATACCAGCGCGACAGGGACAGGCTTATCTATTGCAAAGCATTCAGACGGCTTAAAAATAAAACTCAGGTTTTTTTCTCGCCCGAAGGCGACCACTACGTAACGCGGCTGACGCATACCTTGGACGTTGCGCAGATTTCGCGCAGTATAGCGCGCTGCCTTAGCTTGAACGAGGACTTGGCGGAAGCAATCGCGTTAGGTCACGACTTGGGGCATACGCCTTTCGGTCACAGCGGCGAACGTATATTAAATAAGCTTTCCCCTTGCGGCTTCGAGCATAACGCGCAATCGCTGCGCGTAGTCGATATTCTGGAAAAGGACGGCAAAGGTCTTAACTTGACTTTCGAAGTCCGCGACGGAATTTTGAACCATAAAAAGAACGGCAATCCCGCAACGCTTGAGGGCAGATGCGTTTCCGTTGCCGACAGAATAGCTTACATAAATCACGACTTGGACGACGCCGTCCGCGCAGGTCTTTTAACCTCTAAGGACGTTCCAAAAGAAATCGTAAAGGTATTGGGCTCTTCCTCGCGCGAGAGAATAAACACCGCAATAACTTCCGTATACAACCGTTCCAACGGTAAAAATATCGTAGAAATGGACGAAGCGGTTGAAAAGGCAAGCGAAGCCTTGCGCGAATTTATGTTTGAGAAAGTTTATCTTTCGGGTTCGGCACGCGGCGAGGAAGAAAAGGCTGAAAGAATGCTGTCTGCTATGTTTTCGCATTTCATAAAGCATACGCAGGAGCTTCCGCCAACGTATATAACCCTGCTTGAAAAATTTCCTAAGGAGCAGGTGGTGTGCGATTATCTCTCGTCAATGACGGACAGATACGCGCTGTATATTTTCAATAAAATTTTCGTTCCCCACGGCTGGACGTTCCTAAACGAAAATAATTAAAACGCTGTAATGTGCAGTAGTCGTTACGGTGCATATTTGTATTTTCTATCTGCGCGTTTTATCGTCATTTCGGGCGTAAGCGGAAAATCCGGTTCTTTATTATACTTATGGCAACAGCTTTACAGGAGTTTTTAATAACTCTCAAAGAAAAAGTGAATATCGTTGACGTAGCCGGCGGCTATCTCACCTTGGAAAAGCGCGGCGCAAGCTATTGGGCTTGCTGCCCGTTTCACCATGAAAAAACGCCGTCGTTTTCCATAAACGAAGCCGACCAGTATTATCACTGCTTCGGCTGCGGCGAATCCGGCGACGTTATTAAATTCGTCCGCGAGTTGGAAAATATCGACTTTATGGACGCGGTTAAAATGCTTGCGGAACGCGCGCATTTAACCCTACCGCAGACAGGTTTCGACAATCAGAAAACGGTAGAATTAAAGCGCAAGCGCGATACTCTTTTAAAGATAATGAATGACTGCGCACACTTCTATCTGGACAACCTAAATTCAGGCAAAGCAGAAGAACACGTAAATTACATATTAAAACGCAATATCCACTCGAATATAGTCAGAACGTTCGGCTTGGGCGCAAGCTTAAACTTTACGGACCTTCCCAAGTTCCTGCTGTCTAAAGGCTATACAAAGCAGGATATCGTTGACAGCGGTGCGGTGAACGAAGTCGACGGAAGACTCACCGACGCGCAGGGCGGCAGATTAATTTATCCCGTGATAAACGCCATGGACGAAGTAGTGGCTTTCGGCGGCAGGGTATTAAAAAAGACGGACTTTGCAAAATACAAAAACACTAAGGAAACGCTTTTATTTAACAAAAGCAAAACTCTTTACAATATAAACCTTTTAAAAAAGCTGAGAAAGACCCAAACTATAAGGGAAGTTATCATGGTCGAAGGCTATATGGACACAATTTCCCTCTATCAGGCAGGCTTTAAAAACGTAGTTGCAAGTATGGGAACTTCGCTCACGCAGGAGCAAGCGCGGCTCATAAAAAGGTATACCGATACCGTGCTTATAAGTTACGACGGCGACGGCGCAGGTCAGAAAGCCAATATGCGCGGACTTGAAATTTTAAAAAGCGAGGGCGTAAACGTAAAGGTAGTTCCCCTGCCCGAAGGTCTTGATCCGGACGACGTTATAAAACAGCGCGGCGCGGAAGGCTATAAAAAATGCTTGGACAGCGCAATGCCGCTGATCGATTATAAGCTTACTGTTTTAAATAAAGGCTTTGATTTATCAAAGACCGAGGACAAGCGCAGGTTTGTTTCCGAAGCTCTGAAAATCGTCCGCACGGCTGACAGCGCGGCGGAGCAGGAGGAGCTTTTAAAACAGATACGTGACAGAACGGGAATAACCTACGAATCGTTAAGCCGTGATTTAAACGCCGTTCCCGTACCTAAAAAGACGGATCAGGAGGAAAAGCCCGTTCGTAAGGACGGCTCCAACGTCTATTTAAAGGCTTCGCGCTTCGTCATCGCCGCTTATCTTTTTGGCGCAAAATTTACAGCGCAAAGCGATATTGACGAAATACCCTTCGAGCACGAAGTCCACACAATAATAGCAAAATATTTGAAGTCCAAAAAGCTTATGGAGGAGCGTGTACAGCCTGCCGAGCTTTTCGAGTTTTTCGACGAAAAGACGGACGAGTACGCCGAGCTTTGCAAAATATTGGACCTTAACGACGGTGACGCGCTCTCGGGCGAGGTTGCTGAAAAATACTTCAACGATTGCGTAAAGAAGTTGAAGCTTAAAAATTTAGACGGCTTAATCGCCTCTGTAACTTCCGAAATCGAAAAGCAAACCTCCACGGAAGAGAGGAAAGCGCTTACGCAGAATTTATTAAAACTGATAAAACAAAAGGAAAAATTAAAAAGCGGAGATAAGTAATGAGTTTATCCGAACAGAAGCTTAACGAAATTTTAAAGCAGATTATCGACGCGTACGGCTCGAAAGGCAGTATAACAACCAACAGCCTTTGCGACATTATGGAAAAGTACGAAACCACGCCCAACCAGATGGATTTCGTATACAAGTCCATTGCCGAAGCCGGCATCCAGATAATCGACGAAGCCGAACGCGACAGGGAACTGTACGAGCAAGCTTTGTCCGATATCGGTCTTGATGACCCCGTCAAGATGTATTTGAAGGACATAGGCAAGGTTCCCCTTTTATCCGCCGACGACGAAATAGAGCTTGCGCGCAGAATGCAGGAAGGCGACGAGGAAGCAAAAAAGAAGCTTTCGGAAGCCAATTTAAGGCTCGTCGTATCCATTGCAAAACGCTATGTCGGGCGCGGTATGCTGTTCCTCGATTTAATTCAGGAAGGCAACTTGGGTCTTATGAAGGCGGTCGAAAAGTTCGACTACCAGAAAGGCTTTAAATTTTCAACCTACGCCACTTGGTGGATAAGGCAGGCAATAACAAGGGCAATTGCCGACCAAGCGAGAACTATAAGAATTCCCGTGCATATGGTTGAAACCATAAACAAATTAACCCGCGTTTCGCGCCTTCTTTTGCAGAAATACGGCAGAGAGCCGACCCCTGCG
Organism: uncultured Clostridia bacterium; assembly: GCA_947175515.1. Classification (GTDB taxonomy): domain Bacteria; phylum Bacillota; class Clostridia; order Christensenellales; family Borkfalkiaceae; genus Coproplasma. The sequence goes on from CAMWNA010000010.1 coordinate 30,662, forward strand.
GAAATCGCCGAGGAAATGCACATAAGCGAGGAGCGCGTGCGCGAAATCCAGAAAATCGCACAGGACCCCGTTTCCTTGGAAACGCCCATTGGCGAGGAAGAGGATTCTCACCTTGGCGATTTTATCGAGGACGAATCAACCGAAACCCCGTCGGACAGCGTTTCAACGACTATGCTTAAGGAAACTCTTTTAGGCGTCTTGAACAGCTTAACTCCGCGTGAGGAAAAAGTACTTCGTTTAAGGTACGGCGTGGACGACGGCAGACCCAGAACCTTGGAAGAGGTCGGCAAGGAATTCAACGTCACGCGTGAGCGTATCCGTCAGATAGAAGCAAAGGCGCTAAGAAAGCTCCGCCATCCGTCGCGCTCCAAGCACCTCAAAGACTTTTTAGACACTTAAAATATAATGGATAGAATAGAACGGCTTTGCGCCTTTCTTGATTGCTGTCGGGTATTTGCCGACGTCGCCTGCGACCACGGCTATTGTGCGGAATATATGCTGAAAAACGGTCTGTGCGAAAGCGCGGTCATATCGGACATTAGCGAAAAAAGCCTTGCAAAAGCTGAGAAGCTTCTATCCGAATTCACTGCAAGCGGAAAATGCCGCGCGGTGTGCTGCGACGGTCTTGAAAATATTGACGGCGCGGACGAGGTGCTAATCGCAGGCATAGGCGGCGCGGAAATTATCAAAATACTGCAAAACGCGTATATACCGGAAAAGTTTATATTCCAGCCGATGAAAAATGCAAAAGCTTTGCGGAAATACTTATTGCAAAGCGGTTGCAAAATTATCTGTGACGATTTGTTTACGGACGGCAAAAAATACTACTTCGTAATCAAAGGCACGCGCACGGGTGGCGGTCAAAGCTATCTTAAAGCTCAGCTTGAATACGGTAAGGACAGCTTGTTTAATCCCGTTTTAAAAAGCTATATCAAAGAAGAGCTTTCAAAAAAACGCGGCTACTTAATGCGCGGACTTTCCGAAAGCGCTCAAGCAGAAATACAGGACGAAATACGGTTTATGGAGGAGGTGCTCCGTGAAGTTGACCGAAATACTTAAATTATTGGAAGAAAAAGTCGCGCCAGTCGCGCTTTCGGACGAGTTGTGTAAAAAGTTCGATATGTACGACAACAGCGGAATTATCGTAAACTGCGGTAACGATATTTGCGGTGCGGTCTTTTCTCTGGATTTATCAAAAGGCGCAATAGCTGATGCTAGGGAAAAGGGTTATAACTTAATCGTAACTCATCACCCTGCAATTTACGGCGGACTGTCAAGAATAGATTACAATAATCCGGTCGCGGCAAATATTGCCGAATGCGTTAAAAGCGGCATTTCCGTAATATCTATGCACCTGAATTTCGACTGTGCGCCCGAGGGGATAGACTATCACCTTATGAAGGGCTTACGCGGAGATAGCGGCGAAAAGTGCGAAATTCTGGCAAAGCTTTCTAAAGGCGGCTACGGCAGATTTTATCAAATCAAGCCTACTGATTTCAACGAAATTACAGAAAATATTAAAACTGTTTTCAAGACCGAGCGCGTAATAGCTTACGGCTGTAATAAAACGATAAAAAGCGCCGCGTCATTCTGCGGCGCCGGCTGTGACGACAGGGCTATAAGCTTTGCTGCCGAAAACGGTGCGGACGTATTCGTTTCGTCGGATATGCCACATCATGAAATAACCGCACTGTTAGGTCGCGGAATAAACGTAGTTTTGCTTACGCATTACGCGTCGGAAAATTACGGCTTCAACAAAATATATAACGCAATTTCAACAAGTCTGCAAATTTCTTCGGCATACCATACCGACGATAATTTACTGTAGACTGCAAGGAGTATTTTATGAAACAGGTTGAACAACTTTTAAAGTATCAGGAAGAAGATTCCAAGCTTTTGAAAATCGAGCAGGACGCGGCAGCTTCCGAGGAGAGGAAGAACTATTCACAGGCAAAAAGCTTTTTAACCAAAGCGCCCGAAAAGCTGGAAGCGTTGGACGCAAAAGCACGCGAGCTTTCCGCGATTTTGGAAAAGCTGAATAAAAAATACGCCGAAATCGAAGAAACGTTAAAGGACTTCGATAACTTGAACGAGCTAATAGACGAGGGCGCGGATATTTCCTTCTACAAAAAGAACGTCGCGCAGATTTCGGATAAGCTCAAAGCTATTAAGTCTGAAGTAAGCGCCCTTCAGAAAGCCGTCAAGGAATCGGACGAGGAGTATAAAGCATTAAAGAAAAAGACAATAGCCACCCAAAAGGAATACGCCGAATATTCCGAAACTTATAAAAAATATAAAGAAACCAAGCTCAAAGAAATGAAAACCGTTCAGGACGGACTTGACAAACTTGCAAAGGGCATAGACCCTGAAATTTTCAAAAAATATCAGGCAAAGCGCAGCGAGAAAATTTTCCCCGTAATCTGTGCCGTACAAAACGATAGGTGCCCCAAGTGCGGAACGGAGCTTTCAATCAGCGGCAAGGAAAAGGTCGCTAACGGAGTTACCGAATGCGAATACTGCCACAGATTTTTATATAAGGACTGAAAACCGCGGAATTTGTCGCGATTTGTGCAAAATGCACAAAATTTGTTTAAAACTGTTGACAAACCAAAATATTTATGATAGATTTGGGTAACTCAATAAAGAGTTGCTTATGTCAGCGGCGGAAAAGTTGCGGGCATGGTAAAATTAAAGATTCGGTCCGGAGCAATTTCGGACCTTTCTTTTTTGTAGCGCGGCTGCGGAGTTAAGGAATATGAAAGATTTTAAAAACAAAACACTGCTCGTTTTCGGCGACAGTATAATGTACGGTTCGGGTAACGGCGGCGTCGGCGTGGGTGAATACCTTGAATATAATTATGGCTTTACTTTAAAGAAATATTGCGTAGGCGGCGCGCGCGTGGGCTACGACGATGGGAAAAGCTGGATAGTTGAACAGGTGCGGCAAGCCGTAAGCAACGGCGAAAAGCCCGATTTAATAGTTTTCAACGGCTTTACCAACGACTGTAATATGACCGACGGTAAAAACTGCGACGTGCAGTTCGGCAGTCTGTCGGATAGCGCGCCGACTGATATTTTTAACGTTGAAAAAACAAACGCAAATTTTACCGATTGTTTTAAAAGCATATGCGAAGCGTTTAAAAAATACTTTCCGCAGTCGAAAGTGCTTTTCGTCCGCCCCCACAAAATGGGCAGACGCGGCGCTGATGTTCAGATAAAGTACGGCGAGTGCGCTGTCCGTATCTGCAAGGAATACGGTTTTTCCGTTGCCGATATTTATGCCGACGGAAAGCTGGATACTTTTGACGAAGCTATGCGCGACGAATATACTTTCGACAGCTATAACTGGGGCAGGGGCGACTGCACGCACCCCAATGCGGCAGGCTACTTAAAATTCTATATGCCGCTTATCGGAAACGCGGTTATAAGCCTTTTTAAAGGAGAAGAAAAATGAAAGTTTTAATGATTAACGGAAGCCCACACGAAAATGGCTGCACGTACACGGCAATGACCGTCATTGCGGAGGAGTTGAAATCGCAGGGCGTGGAAAGCGAAATCGTCTGGCTGGGTACCGGCGCAATTCACGGCTGCAAAGGCTGCGGCGCCTGCAAAACGCTTAAAAAATGCGTGTTTGATGACGACGTTATAAACGGCTTGTCTGAAAAGGTTAAAACCGCGGACGGTTATATTTTCGGCGCGCCCGTGCATTATGCGTCTCCCGCAGGCGCAATGGTTGCCGCGCTCGACAGGCTCTTTTACAGCGCCGGAAGTTTTATGCAGTTCAAGCCTGCGGCAAGTATAGTTTCCGCAAGGCGCGCGGGAACCACGGCTTCCTACGACGTTTTAAATAAGTACATAGGCATAAACAATATGCTGCAGGTTCCGTCAACTTATTGGAATATGATTCACGGCAGCTGCGCCGAGGAAGTGTACATGGATGAGGAGGGCGTAACCGTAATGCGCGCAATCGCAAGCAATATGGCTTGGCTTTTAAAGCTTTTACAAAAAGCCAAAGGCACTGAGCTCGAAAAACCTGTAATTATCCCCAAAACCAGAACGAATTTTATAAGATAAATAAAAAATAA
>CAMWNA010000011.1 GCA_947175515.1 uncultured Clostridia bacterium
CATATTCCTCGTTCAATTCATCTTGATTTAATAAATCTTTTAATCTATAATAAAATTTATCGCTCGTAAGACTGTTGCTTTTATTTTCAGATAAACCACAAGCAATATATGCCACGAGAATTTTTTCATTTTTACACTGATTTTTAATTGTCGTCAAAAGAGAACTTGCCCCTAAATGTTTTGAAGTTTTAACAAAACCATTAAAATTCATGTCTTCATCGACGTTTAGCCAACTAAGAATATTGCTAACTATACCATTCGTTTCATTAGGATCGGAGATTGCCTTACCAATTGCTTTTCTCAAATTAGTTAAATTCCCTTCATTATCTTCTGGTTCCTTATTGCCAATTTTCAAAAGCTGAAACGGACATATTGATTTAACTACCTTCGATTCATCATTCTTCGGTTCACGAAGCATAAATAATTATTTTCTCCTTTATTTATCTGTCAGTATACAATACGCTTTCAAATATTTACTTTCAAACTTGCTATTATCTAAATCTTCAATTAAACATTTTACAAATTGATTTCTTGTTACAATTTTTGAATTCGAGCATAATTTTTTTTTAATATTTTTTAAATTAATCTTTTTTTCACAAGAAAAAAAATCTTGATTTAAATCACCTAATACCTTTAATTCCTTAAATCCTCCAATTATCTGCTTATACAATTTATTATCAATAGCGAGCATAAATTCTAAACATTTTTTTACTGCTTTGGTTTTTTCATTCTCTCCTTTTATCTCCGCTTTATTGTAATCACTTAAAGCCCTTGCTGCGTCAAAAAATTTCTCCCCATATTCACCATAATGTCTATGTAACTTAATATATCTCGGCAATGAATACAAAACCGACTGACTATCCGGCGAATTAACAATATTTTCTATTGCATACAAATTTATAACAACATTTACTTTAGAAACAACAATTTTATGTAGCACATATCTTATTTGATCAATTAGACAACAACGCAATCCACAAAATTTTTTTAAAATTCGCAAACGTGCAATAAAAACCGACTCCAACCAAAAACCTAAAACAATTCCAATAATTCCAGTAATAAATCCATATAAAATTTCATGGCTTCCGTTTGCTAATACTCCATCATCTTCCATTATCGTAATAATTTCTTTTAAAAAAGGCATCTTTGCAAACAAATAAAATAAAAATACTCCAGCTATAATAATTACTGCAGTTGTCACTAGCATTAGAAAATATATCCATACTTTATGTTTCCAAACACAATAATACTTTAACATCTCATCCTTTCTTCTTTACGTATATTTGCCACATTACTTAACTTACAGTATAATTATACACAATAACATATCTTATGTCTATATATTATCACAAATTTCAACAATTTCTTTCAATAAAATAAAGTTATGCAACTTCTGCCTCGTTCTCTTCATCATCTTCTATAACTTCAATGACAGGTTTTTCTGATATATCTTCGTCCATTACAATCATTTCGTCTTTCTTACCCAAGTCAAGCTCGGTATCAATTTCGGCAAGTTCATCCCGCAGACGAGTAACTTCTTCCGCCTGCTCAAACGGCATGTCAACTTGCTCTTTTGCTACCGCTAATTCTCTCTCAATGCTCTCTTTGTCTGTTTGCGCGTGGATTAGCCGTGCTTCAAAGTCGATGAGACAGTTCTCTAAACGTGTCATAGTTCCCACGTCGCTATCGGAAATCGTAACGTCATAACTTCCTGCACCTACAAGTTTAACATAAAAACTATTCCCCTTTTTTGATTGCGGCACAATCTTAAAGCCATTTATATATCCAACCGTTTTATCAACATACTCGCCCGACTTAACGACTTTGACCAACAATGCGCCTGCGTCTTTTCTTTCTTCAAAACTATTTTTTCCGATACGAACTAAGTCTTTGTCATGCGCATCACGAAGTGCTATATCGCTTTGCAAGTTTTTAATTCTTTCTTCCTTTTCGCTTATTTGTTGCGGTGCGTGTAATATCTGCGATTGCATAGCATAACGGTTATCCCGGTAAACTTTTTCCAAATCGCTCAACTGTCCCAACCTTACCTCGATTTCCATTTTCCGTTTAATCTTGGGATTGCCCGAAGTGATTGCTTTAATCTCTGCAAAGCTCAGTGTTGCGTCATCTATATCTTCCGCAACTCTGACAGACAAATCGCCACGGTTAATCTGTGAAATAAATCTCTGTTTTGTTTCCAAAATCTGATACGAATATGCGTCGAATGTTTTTTGCGTAACGTATGTATATAGCGAAATCTCTTTATTTGTATTTCCTTGTCTGACGATTCGCCCTTCACGTTGTTCCAAATCGCTCGGTCTGAACGGGGTATCCAAATGATGCAACGCAATCAATTTATTTTGGAAATTGGTTCCTGCTCCGCATTTTTCGGTAGAGCCTATAAACACTCGAACATCGCCGTTCCTTACCCTGTCGAATATGTCTTGCTTTTGCTGGTCGGTCTTTGCTTCGTGGATGTATGCGATTTCTTCTTCGGGTATTCCGCACTCAATGAGTTTTCGTTTTATGTCATTGTAAACGTCGAAGTCCTGTTCGGGGTTATAATCGCTGTACATTTTTTTAGGCGTTGACATATCGCAAAATACCACCTGCGTACTGCGGTGTTCCATAGTCTCCGACCAAATTTTGAAAATGTTATTTACGCAACGGTTTATCTTACTGTTACTGTCATCAGGGATTGTAGCATCGAAACATCTCGGATCAAGTGCAATCATTTTACCGTCGTGCGTAACGCATAGCATATTATCTTCCCACGGCTCTACTGCCCCGTCTGCTATTCTTTCCGAACGTTTTACAATATCTTCATTGAGTTTTAATATCGTTTCCGTAGGCTCTAATTTCTCTACAATTTTGTTGACTTCTGGCACAGGCAGATTTAGCATATCTGCCGTTTTCACATCGGCAAAGCTACGATACATTTTCAATAGTTCGGGTAAATTCGTAAACTTTGCAACTCTTGTTTTCGTCCTATACCCCTGACCGCTCGGCGCAAGTTCCAGCGCCGTAACCGTTTCCGTATATAGCGCCGCCCACGAATCGAAAAACTGTAAACCAACTTCGCGCAATCCATTTCTCTGCAAATAGGTCTGCATAGTGTACATTTCAACCAGTGAATTGCTTATAGGCGTACCGGTCGCAAAAACCACACCCCTGTCGCCACCACGAACTTCGCCTATGTATTCGCATTTCAAATCCATATCCGACGAACGTTGCGACATTGCCTTACTTATGCCCGACACGTTATTCATTTTTGTAAAGATAAACTTGTTCTTGTACTTATGCGCTTCATCAACGAATATATAGTCAACGCCCAAATCTTCAAACTGCAACAAGTCGTCTTTCTTATCGGCACTCGTCAGCTTCTCAAGCATAGCGCGCTTATTCTTCAAAGTGCGCTCCAAGTCTTTAATTCTTATACGTTCGCCCTTTTCTTCTTTTGCCTGACGAATACCTATCTCTATTTCCGCAATTTCTTGATTAAGCCTATCTTCCTGCCGTTGCCGTGAAATGGGTATTTTCTCGAAGCTCGACATTGCAATTACAACCGCGTCCCAATCCCCCGTAGCCACTTTTGCGACAAACCTTTTACGGCTCGTTTTCTCAAAGTCTTTCTTCGTTGCCATAAGAACGTTTGCGTTCGGATACAATGTGCGAAACTCATTAGCCCATTGTACAACCAAATGATTAGGCACAACGATAATAGGTTTCTTTGCCGTATTACACTCTTTGAGCTTCATACACGCCGCCGCTATCTCAAACGTTTTACCTGCGCCTACGGAATGATGCAACAACACATTATTACCCTGCAACATTCTCGCTACCGCATCTTTCTGATATGGCTTCAAAGTGATTTCGGGATTCATACCCGGAAACTCTAAATAGCTACCGTCAAACTGCGGAACAACAGTTGTATTGAATTGTTCGTTATACTTATCTACAAGATATTCACGCCGTTCGGGATCATCGAAAATCCAACGCTTGAACTCATCGTTAATCTTTCTTTGTCTTTCCCTTACCGCAATCGTTTCTTTTTTATTTGTTACACGTTTTTTCTTGCCTTCCGCATCTTCAACCTCGTCGGTTATCGTCGGCGTTTGCTGATTGAGACATCGCTCGAATATCATAAACGCATCCATTCTATTAGTACCGAATACCGAATTCGCTTTAACGGTTTGACGCATCCATGCCGGTCGTGCTACTTTCCATTCGCCCGAAATCGAGTTAAAATCAACTTCTACCGTGTTATGATAATAAGAATCTATCCCCGCCAACTCACAAATAAATTGATGATAGTATTTCTTATCAACCCAATTTGCGCCGATTTTTATGGAAATATCGTTTGCTTGAAGCGGTGCGGGTTGCACTAAACGTAACGCTTCTACGTTTCGTTTATATGAATCATCGTATTCCGCCGCCCATTCTGCTTGCTCTAACTTTTTTCTTACGTTACCCGATAAATATTCAGAAGCATCCTCCCAACCTATATACGGATCACTTTCGTCAAGCATACATTTTGCGGGGTTACGGTAAACCTTGTCTCCGAGTTCTTCAACTACTTCATTATAAGTTTTATCCGTCAACCGCTCGATAACTCTTAAATCCACAACACCGCGCTCGCTTTTGCAAACATTCAAAGCGTCTATTACATTATTACAATGCGTTACTTTCTGATATGGCTTTATCGTGCGTTTTGAAAATATGTCTGTCTTTTCCGCCGTTCCCGTTTTATCGTCCACTTTTTCAATGGAAATCAAAAGCGCATAATCGGCATCTTCTCGAAACAAACTGCGGTTGAGCTTGGAATTGACTATGCCGTATGTCTTTACGAATTTATCGTAATCACGGTTAAGCGTTTTTTGCTCGTTTTGCAAAATTTCGTCCGTACAGTTCTCAAGCTGAACGTTCAATACTTTTCGCACTTGCTCTCGCAAAGCAATCAATGCTCGCATACGTTCGATATTGGTTTTAGAAATATCTCTTGCGATTAGGGTGTCCTGCTCTCTTTGGTAGAGCGTATTTCCGATAAACGTATAACAGTAATTCTTTAAGTTTTTATGTTCTTCATCTATCGGCAATTCAGCTTCCGCTACGTCTTGCCCGACAGGCACTGCCTTTTTCTCATCATAAACGCTTTCAGGCAAATGAGCAACTGCTTCGGCTATGGCTTGTCCGAGTTCACGTTCGTCGGGAATCAACTCTGTTTCGTCATCGCCGCCATACATTGATTTATGTTGCGCCATAGTTCCGAGCAACATTTCGGTGTGCTCGATATAATACTTATTGACGGGTACGCCGTTTTCATCAACGTCTACATTTATCCAACTGTCTTTTGCTTTTTCAACGATTTTATCTCGCTTTTGAAAGAACAGAATATCTGCCGTTACTTCCGTTCCCGCACTTGTCTTAAAAGCATTGTTAGGCAAACGGATTGCCCCCAATAATTTAGCGCGGTTAGCGATATACTGTCTTACGTCCGTGTCTTTTTTATCCAATGTACCTTTTGTAGTAATCGCCGCAATTATTCCGCCCGGTCTGACTTTATCTAACGACTTCGCAAAGAAATAGTTGTGAATAAAAAAACCAAGTCTATCGTATTTGGAATCGTGTACTTTAAAAGAGCCGAAAGGCACGTTTGTAATTACGCCGTCAAACGAATTATCCGCAAAATTTGTTTTCTCGAAGCCTTGTATTTTAACCTTCGTTTCGGGATATAAAAGGTTTGCGATATTACCTGTTATCTCGTCAATCTCAACGCCGTAAGTTTCCTTTGCATTAAACGTTTCGGGCAATAAGCCGATAAAGTTTCCGATACCCATTGCCGGCTCAAGAATTTTACCGCGCGCGAATCCGATACGTTTCAACCCCGAATATATGCCGTCGATTACTGTTTTGGGCGTGTAATGTGCCGACAAAACCGACTCTCTCGCTAAACGGTATTCAGTATCGTCAAGTAGTTCTTTTAATTCGTTATACTCTTTTGCCCATTCGGGTTTATCGGGATCGAACGCATAGGCAAGTCCGCCCCAACCGACGTACTTTGAAAGAATACGCTTTTCTTCGTCCGTCGCCAATCTTCCTGCCGCACGGATTTCGTGCATCAGTTTAATAGCTTCTACGTTTTGACGGAAACGTGTTTTTGCTCCCGTAGAATAAATAAAGTTTTCGTCGGTTAAGCGGTAGTTGTGTACGGCTGATACACTACTTCCGTCAAGATTACTTCTTCGATTGTCTGCTCCGTCTGTCGAAAGTTCTGTACGTTCGTCAGGAAGCTCGAAGATGACTTGTTCACTTTCTCTTGTTTGTACAGTTGTTCCCGAAGATTTATTGCCTGCTTCTGTATCGAAGTCAAATGGCGTGAAAGTTGCCCCGTCATCAGTAATATCTGATATTCTCTCGGATACTCCGATTTCAGATATTCCCGACGCAAGTTCCCATAACGAAAGTTGTCTATACTCTTTTTCATCTTTATCGTTCTCCAAACTGAAAAGTTGTTTTGCGTTTTTTCTACGTTCCTTTTCCTTCTTCTTTTCCTCGCGAGCTTGTTCTTCTTCGATAATTATTTCGCGCAAACCTTCCGCTATATCTAAAACTTCCGTACAAAGCCGAAAATTCGTATCATCGTCAAACGGTAACGGCGCAACGTTTACGCCTGTATTTCCCGTAAAGGTTGCCATACATTGTGTTACGCCTTCCGTTAAACAAGCAAGATATTCTGCGGTATATTCGTCCGTTTCGCCGTCTGCAACGTGTTCTTTACAATATCGGTACACCGCAGCCTGAACTTCACTCTCGCCCAATTTCGGAACGCCGTTAAATACATTCTGACGATTGATACAATCCCGAAGCTGAATCTCACGCATTTTGTGTTGCACACCGCGATAGCGTTCACTTCCGTATGTTTGCGAAATATCGAACACAAAAACTTTACGATTCGGTCTGTTCTCGTCATAATATGCCACGCCGTGTTCTCCGCGCTTTATTCGGCGGTTATCTTGGTCGTGCCAATCGTCAAACGACTTACATATTGTAACGCTTGGTCTTTGAGCGTATATCTGCACTCCGTTCCAAAATGATATATGCGGATTATTGATAAGAAACGCATAAAACCCCGCCAACCTTGCGCCGTTGGAAAATATGCTATTTATTCTCTCACTTGCCTGTTCTGCTCTCATTCCACCCTCTGACTTATTCTTGCTCGGCTTCTCCGCTTACAAACTTATCCTTCTTTTCGTCATATACGAAACCGCCGTCGCCCCATATTTCACGATACAACACAATCGCATCGTGGCTACGGCTTTCGTATTCTTCGCTCTCAACTTCGTTTCCGCAATAAAATGTTTTATATCCCGCTACCCCTGCTTCATTATCGCAATATTCGTATCTAACGCTAAAATCGGGTTGCTTTTCGGAAATTTTCTGCGCTATATTTTCCACTTTATCGTGCGTATCAAAGTAAATGAGATTCCCGAGCGTAGGCGGATTTCCTTCGCCCTCGAAATAAACTTGCGTATTCGATGCACCACGAACAGTACCCCATTTTTCCAAACATTCCTGCTCGTTGCGCTCGTCCGTTACCGGAATTATTTTTGCAAAGTCGATTATCTTATCGCCGTCACTATCGTGATCGGGCTTCAAAATACTTTCTATGTACTCTTTAATGACCGCATTGTAATCGCCCGTTATCGTCAATAAATTGCCCATTGTTTCGTTCATTATTTACCTCTATAACGGTTTAATTCATTTCTGTTTTCCCATTGCTCTCATCTTCTTCATACACATCAATAACTTCGTGTCCGCAAGACAAGAGTTGCAAACCGCATACAGGACAACGCTCTATATCGCATCCTTCAAGGTGTTGTTTACCATAATGTGCGCCACAATCATCACAAACGGCGTCAGTTTCGCCCTCGTACCAATCTCCCGGATCGCCTACTTTAACAGGTTCATAAAGTTTTTCGTCAATCTTTAATTTTGACATTTCACATCTCCAATTCGTTTTTACTAAATGCTTGTTCCACCGTTGTACCCGTAAATTCTTCAAACGCTTCTTTCGCATCGAAAAAACCAAGCGATTCCCATAACTCGTTACCGCTACACGATCCATCAGCTTTGGTGCGCACATTCCCGACAAGTATAAAAGTCTGCGCAGGCGAACAATGCTTTTTCATAAGAGTTACCTTAACAGACGGATCTGTTTTAAGACGAGCCGAACACAAAGTAGTGTTCTCTATACCGGCGTACTTGATATTCTTGCAATCGTCGTCAAGCAATACTTCCTGCGGAATTTCTCCGCTAACGCCCCAATCCTGCAACACATAAAGCATTTCGTTAGTTTGATCTCCAAATGTCTCACTCAACACTCCGCATAACGCATTGCTTTGATATTTTTCGTTCTCTCCGACTTGCAAAATAAAATTATGCAATTCGGGCGAAAACCTGATTAAACAGTTACCGCGATGCTCTATTTTTTTATTCTTTTTGAGTACGGAAATATCTGTGATAAATACCTGCTTCGCTTGCAAACGTTCTTCCGCATCATCGTAATGGTTACTGTTAAATTCCAAAGGAATCATATTTTTACCGTGGCGGCATTTGAAGTCATGAAACATATAAGTATGCCAACAACTGTAATCATCCGAAAGAAAATGAACGGGATCGATAATTTGTCTTATACCGATTTGCTTATTTCCCCTAAAAAAACTATCCCCGACCTGATAGCGCACTCTGCCCATATAGACAAAGTCTTTACCGTCGATTAAATTCTTTTCTTGAACTTCCTTACTCGTTAACATATTTACATCTCCATACCTTCGTCATTATCTTTTACGAGCGCACACTCGCCCGACCAACCTGCTTCAAGTTTCTCGGCAATCTTTTCAACTTCGGCATTACCTACGCCGAGAAATTTGTATCTTTCCCAACGGCACTGTTCTCCGTCTGCGCAAAAATAACCGTAACAAGCATTACCTCTTGCACTCGGTCTTGTACCGAAACCCGATTGAATTCTAAATAACTGATATTCGGGTTTGCGATACTTCTTTTCCAATTTATCAAGCGGAATAATACATACGCACCCTTCATTGTCTGTCTTGCCTTCGGGAAGATCGTCGTACAAAGAACGGCAACAATCAGCTTTGGTAAACTCTTTTAAGCCTTTATCCGGCATTACATCGTTTAACACTTTAAGTTGCATATCATACGCAGCAATTTGTTCTTTTAATTTTTGCCGTTCTTCGTTTATGAATTGCTTTTGCTTAATTATGAATTGCTCGGTTTTTGCTTTAATTTCTTCGGCATTACCTAACCTTGTTTCAATAAGCAAATTTTCGTTTTTCTCATCAAAACTAAAATAAATATCTCTGCGTTTGTTATCGTTTATATCGTATAAATGCGGAAATGCATCGTGCATTTTTAGGATATGGGTATCGCCAAACTCGTCTTTGAAATTATCCAACTGCTTATTTACTAAAATCAAGCTACGCTCCTTTACATTTCGGCTTCGGGCTTACTCTGCAAAGCCCGCTGATCCTTAATAAAACAGTTTGCCGCCCAACGCGCATTTTCGTTTAACTGACGCTGAAAGGCCTGATTCGTCCGAGAGAATACAAAACCGTTATGGCGCAACGTTTGATAAGTCGCATTATCAACACTGCCGCCGTCGAAAATAATTTGCAATCTTTTGAGTTCTTGATTTTCTACGACCTCAAATCCCAAATCTTTCGTATCGTATGTAGTTTCTTCGCGGTTTTTCTCTGCTTCCAACTGTTTTATTCGCTGCTCCGTTCTGCGCATTTCCTGTTTGGAATTTTGTAGCGCCCACGCAGGGTACGGCTGTTTCTCCCAAGAGTATCTTTTTTGTATTTTCTCATCAAGTAATTTTGCTTCATCTTCACTCCAATCGGCATAGCCGACCATTGTGCAATTTTTACGGAAATACGCATTTTGCTTTTTCATTTCTTCATGCTCGGCTTTCTGTCGCTCAAACCTTTCCTTTAACGCTTCTAATGCGTTATCGTCCGTAGAGCGTATAATTTTACTCATTTTCCAACTCTCCGTTTAATATCTTTTTGAAATATTTTTTATTGTAAGAATGTACCATGTTGCCTATCTTCTCCGAATTTGAGATACTTGCATATTCGTCTTTACAAAAGTAATCGTATAGCAAAGATAAAATATGCCCTCTGTCCTCATATAAACATTGAAAATCTTTATCATCGATTTCCGTCTGTTCCACATTTAAAAAGTCATGAAGTTCGTTATAAAAATGGATCTGGAAACTTGCGTTGAATATCATTTCTTTCGACAGGTTCAGCATATCATTTTTGAAAGCATTAAATTCTGCATCTACACTATTCTCTACTTCTTTGCGATAATTGTTACCTTCAAAATACTCTTGCAAATCGTTCTCACAATGATAACCACCATATTCAAAAACTTTTTCCGTCAACTCATTATCTCCTGTTTTTCAAAGTCAGCCATAGCCGCTTTGACTTCTTCAGGCGTTATTATGTTCCACGCTTTCAAATGTTCCAAACTTTCTTTTCTGTTACCATAATCTTGCCATTCGTTATGTAAATACTCGTCAAAACAAACAGGCTCACGATATATCTTTTCCAAACATTTCTGTTCGGGTAAATACACTTCGTCATACGCATATTGCGCTAAAATCCAATGTTGGTGTTTATCCGAATCTTCACACCACTCACGCCAAAGTGCTTCGGGCGATTGCCACGACAATTCTTCCAACAATTCCCCTGCAAGCGTTTCATTCATAGTCAGATCAATCAATGCTTGTCTACTATATGAACTAATCAATTCACTTTCTATCGCTCGATTGGTTTTATTTTCAGGGAAGCCGTGTTCAGGAATATAAACTATTTCCGATTGGTTTTTGTATCGCTGCGGCTCATAAAACGCAACAAAATTTTTATATACATATCCGTTACCTGCTCCGTCATTGCAAAATTCGCTTGTATATTCCCACTCGCCTTTCCGCTTAATTTTCTTCCCGCAATTCAAATTTTTATATTTCATTACATCTCCGCCACATTTAGAACAAGACGTTCAAACAACGCTTTATCTTCGCCCGTAAGCTGCTTTGCAAAAAATTTGTATGCCTTTTCCTTGCCGCCCTCATAAGGACAAGAGATAGTCTTTATTTGTTTTCCGTTAGTGTTTATAGAACAAAGCGTATCGGTTGGCACACCTTGACAATACAAATCTACTATTTCAATTTTCTTGCCGCTTTTCTCGTCGCTAACCGAAAGTATATCCGTCCACTCAATCAAGTTATGTAGTGTATTATCTTTTAATCCTTGCATCAAATAGTCATAGACTTCTTTCGGATCATACTGTTCTTTAACAAAGTCAAGAATTCCCAATGCCTCTGCTTCCGTTTTGTCAGATAACATTTCAGCGTCATCTTTCATATCGGGAAAATAAACGTACAAAGGAATAACGCGCCCGCAACAATACGGCTCTTGCTCTTTTGTAGGTTTGAATACAAGAAAACCGTCGCCGCATTTTTCTACGTTATCCATATTCGGAATACCCTCTTTAGCTTTGCAAATGAGTATAGTTTCGTCTTGCAGCATAGTATAAAAATCCGCTTTTGCGCTTGCGTCCAACTGCTCTATGATTTTATTTTTAACTTGCATCACGTTCCTGCTCTTTCATATATGTAAATATCGGCAATTCGTAAATCAACTGATCAGACGTTTTTTTGCGGTCTTTGAAAACAATATCTTCCCAATTCTCAATGCCGTACAACACGCCGAAGATAGCCATTAAAACTGTTACAACAATGCTATTGCCTGCCTGCATATATAGATCGGATTCTTTAACGTTATCCGTTATATTGCCGTTCACGATTTTATATCGACACTTGTCGTAATCATCGTCGGTAAATCCCATTAAGCGGAAACTCTCTTTTGGCGTTGGCCTGCGTACCTGCGGATTATCTTTATCACGATTGTCGTAAAATTTTGCCCCTGTATATCTATCGTTTGCACACATTAGACATTCCGACACGCCTTCAATGGAAAGAATAACATTGTTCTGCCGAAAATTATTCCACCTTAAGTCGCCGCATTTTATAATCCGATGTGTGTTAAGCTCTATATGCTTTTTGAATAAAACCATTCTTTTCAAATGGTCATCATCAATACTTTCTGTCGGCACATCTTGCAAAATATGTTTTATGCGCACACCCGAATCATAACCTATCGGAAAGTCAAATCCATCGTCTTTATCCTTTCGTATGGCAATTACAAATATTCTTTCTCTGTTCTGCGGAACGTTAAAATACTTTGCGTTCAAGACTTTAGCATACACATTGTAGCCGTAAGAGATAAGAGAAAAATAGAATCTACGGAAATTATGTCTATGCTTGTAATTGAGTACGCCCGGCACGTTTTCCCAAACAACGACTTTGGGTTTTGACAATGCTATAAACTGCACGTAACTCCACATAAGACTCGATTTCGTGCCGCTCCCTTCATCGCCGCCTTCGCCTTTGCCCGACGTAGAAAAACTTTGGCACGGCGTTCCGCCGACAAGCAAATCTATATCCTGCGGTACCGGTTTTTCGTTTACTTCCGTCAAACTCCCGAAATTTTTTTGGCGGCTTATTTCGTGCATAGAACAGTACGATTTAATTGCTGCTTCGTCTATCTCGCTGAAACAAACAAGTTCGTAAGGAATGCCCAACATGCTTAATGCCTTTTCGGGCGCTCCGATTCCGCTACATACCGTTGCCACTCTTAACATAGTTCTGTTTCGTTTTTATCCCCCAAATTATATGATATTTTCCCGTCATTCCAAGAATCGACATCATAGCGACAAATACCGTCTTGTGCATCGTATTTAATCGATTCGTTAAAATCTTCTTCATCGTTTCTCGCATCTATGTCCATATAGGAAATATCGAGATTTTTACACACGTCACGAATATCGTTATCATCGTTATCGATTAAACACGCTTCGAGACTCGTATTACAAGAAATATCATAAATTCGTTTTTGATAACCTTGCTTCTCAACAGTCCCGCTATCCGTAAGTGTTATTTCGGTATTCAAAAAACCGTATTCATAGTCTTGATCGAAATAGCGCTCGAACTCTCCGATATTTTCTTCGGGTAGTATTACTATCATACAACCGTTTGCATAAGAGCTCATTACTCAACCTGCCTTTGCCGTTCTTTATTCTCACGATGCAATTTTATGAGTTGGCGCAAATAGTCTCTCGTTTGTCTCGGAAGTTCCGTTACTACAAATATATCCCACAATTTTTCGATTATCTTTTCCCCGGCGAATTCTTCATATTCTTCGTCATGCAAAACGTCGTCCATAAGATAACGGTACACTTCTTTATAGAAAGTTACTTTGAGCGAATTATCGTAAACCTTGTCTATACCGCCGTACATTTGAATACGTTTAAAACCGTCGTATTCGCTCTGCACTTGTTTGAAAAACGCTCTGCGCACATCTTCTATATCTTGCTTTTTATTCACTTCTTTTCAGTTCCTTTTTATTTGTTTAAATAAATAATCTTACATCATCGCCGCATACGCCGATGAATGCTTTTCCATTTTATCGAATAACCCACTGAACTCGTCATTGCACGATTCCCGCATTTCTTTCAAGACTTCTCTTAAATCGTCCCCCAAAAAGCCGCTGCAAGCATCAATCTCATCGCCTTGTCCGTCCATAATCTTAAAAGCATAACAATCGCCTTGCAAATATTGGTCATACATTTTTGTTTCCGCTATCAGCATTTCACGAATACGTTGCGCCAAATTATCGTCCAACTCGCAATGATACTCTTTTTGCGCCTGCTCTTTCGTAACGTATATGTATCCGACTTGCCCGCTATCGAAACGGTCATTAAAATCCGTATTCGACATTGTGATACCGCTATGGTCATATAAATAGAGCGGTAAAATCACAAAAGCATTTTTGTAATCTTCGCTTTCACGAAACGCCTGCGGATCTTCATACTCGTGTTTGTCGCCGAGATTATAACGCCTATGCCAACAAACCATTTTGCCGAGATTTTCCCACTCGCGCGGATTTTCCGCATCTTCGTCTCTGAATACTTCTAATTTATAATTACCGTCCGAAACAGACATTTTATCTTCCATATATCCCTCCTTACATTTCTGCCGTATTATGCGCCATACTTAAAGCCATATTGATTGTTCGCTTACCGTAATAACCGCCACTATTGTCCCATTTAGGTCTATACAATCCGCTTGAACGGAATATACTGTCTATCTGCGATTCGTCTTTCGTCCAATACGATAAAATCCTTGCAAGCGCAAAATCCGCCGAACTTTGCGTTTCGTAACTGCCTTGCCAATCGCCACGGTATAATCTATCGAACTTTGCGCCCTGCTTACTGTTGCTTATTAAGTCAATCAACTCTCTGTCAGACTTTGTTGCGGGTGTACGGACAACGGGTTTATACTCTATCGGTTTTCCGAGATACCGTTTGTTAAGTTCACCTATTTTGTTCGATAAGTCTTTTAATTCCGTTATATCGCCTACAATATTACCCGTCATACAGACAAAGCGTTTTGTATCGTACATTTCAAGTCCGAGCGCATCGTTCTTCTTTCTCGCATTCTTCAGCAAACTGCCATAGCATAGAAAATGCAAACCCTTACCGCTTACCGAGCTTTCACAATAGGTATTCAGACTAGATGCAAGCGCAACCATTTTATCTCGTATCTCTTTGGGCTTTTCTTCTACTTCGTCCATATCTACAAACACAATTCCGCTTGTCAATACGAAACTTAACCCGTCCTGCCCGTGCATTTGCGCATATCTCAAAGCCGTATCGAAATCGCTCCAAGTTGTCGGCTCATTACTTTTCGCATAATCTCCCGTTACCGGCGAAATCATTTTTTTGCCCCAATGCCCTTCTTGCGGTACGGCTTTGAAACATACCCATTGCCGTAACTTTTTCAGTTCAACCGGTATGTTTTCAAGCTGCTTCCATTTCCGAATGCTTGACGAATTCTTCACGAAAGGAATCGTCGGAAAATTCCTCGTCCCCACCACCGCCGACGGCGGTGGGATCGGGTGCGGCTTGCGCTCTTGCCTGCTGATCTTTATAAAAGGCGCGGGAAATTTTATCCATTACAAGTTTTGTGCTTGCGCAGATAAGGTTGAGATTGTCACGGAAAAGTCCCGTCTGTTCCTCGTTCATCTTCTGCATATAATCGAAGTTAAAGCCCGAAGTATCGAGACCGAAATGCGCCGCAAGAATACACGCTCTGCTATCCGCTTCGATTTTCTCGGCGTTCTCGCCCGTCATACCCTCAAAACCTCTGCCTTTATAGTTGTCGTTGATTGCCTTGCTTGCCGCTTCGATTGCCGTCAGAGCCGTTTCTTTGTTGCCCAAACCCTTGCAGATTTTAACGGTTTTCTTTTCCTTGTCGATTTTATAGTTTTCGTCTGCCGCAAATTCGGACTCGTCCGTGAATTTGTATTTCCAATGTTTTGCCGACAATGCGGAAAAGATGCCGTCGAGAATATTGCGCTTTTCCGTATCGGAAATTTTCTTACCGATTGCATAAGGCTTATGCTCCGCTCCTTCCGTTGCCGAAATATCGAATACATATACGGGGTGGAATCCGACCGTTCTTTCTCTTTTACGCACGATTTCGTTGCCGTCCTCATCGAGCTTCGGCTCACCGTTCTCGTCTTTTACGGTAACTTCATATTCTTCCTTTGTAGGCGCGATAATTTCCATATTCGCCGCACTCTCTTTAATGTGCCTGCCCTCGTTCGCCCACTCGTTCATACTTCTCGCAACCGTCATATCGGGGTTTTGCGTAAGCATAAGCATGATATTACTTACCGAATATCTACTATTTGCACCGCATTTTACAAGTAAATCTTTGTACTTGCCTTCTGTAATAATTTTTCTGTACTGCTCGTCGATTTTTACGTTAAGCGCATCGCGCTCGTCGTCCGTATAATCCGCTACCGTTGCTACATTTTTGTTCTGTTCCATTTTTGACTCCTTAAAAATAATTTTTCACGCACACAGGCGTTCTTTTAATTCCGAATAAAAACCCTTATCTTTAATCGGCAGATTACGTTTTCTTCTTTCTTCTTCAAATTCAAATCGTTTTTCTAAATCCCGTACCGAATAATTGACTTGAAACTTTCGCCAAGTTTTAGCGTCCATTTCTTTAAGCTCGTTCCATAGTTCGGGAAAGTGTAACCGCAAATTACGCAAACTTTTCAACGATTGCAACGGGCAACACCAACACGATGCTCTGTCATAAATTTCGTAAAGCCCCTCCCAATCGTAGCCTTTATCGTAACAGTATTTCAGACAATCGGCTTCCGTCCAACCCCATTCTACAAGCGGCAATCTTTTATTCTTTTCCTGATTACCCTTTCTACCGATTCGTAGCGTTTCGTCTGCCGCTATGCCTACGCATTGAATAATGTTGTATTGCTCTTTCAAACTGCGTAAATACTTTTGAATGACTTTTATTTTCATTTCTTTGGTACACCAACGCACTTTTGAAGTTGCCCACGACCTGCCCTTTAATTCCGGATGCTCTTTGAAAAATCCGACAGGGTGTTCTTTCTCCGAACGAAATTCAAACATAAAATAATCAAACGATTTTTCGTTTCTTAACGTCGTGAATTTTATGCCCGCACTCTCAACCGCAACTTTGACTTTATCAAGATGACGGTACATAGCGGGAAATTCCTTGTATGTATCGCAAGAAATTACCTCGTCTATTTTTTCGCCCAACTCAAGCATTCGTAGCAACATAGCCGTACTGTCTTTACCGCCGCTAAAAGATACGATTATGTAGTCTTGTTTTTCAAGCGCTTTCGCACTTTTGCTCATCAATTCCCTCCTTACATTCGTTTCCCCAACAATCCCACCCGTCTGTATTCTGTCTTGCAAACAGCTCTATTCTCGGCACGTTTCCGAATAAATCTACAATACGTTCTCTTACTTCGTCCGGCTTACGGCTATGCTCACGTCGCGGTGATATAACGCAACTTGATACGGCGTTACTTATGGGTTTCATTTTCCCTTTTATACCCATAAGACAAATTTCACAGTTGCTTTTTGCATAGTAGCCAACGCCGAAAAACGGCTTCCCGTTCTTTGGGTTTGTCTTTACCCAACTAAAACCCAAAGTTGTATATCTGAATCCCCAATCTTTAAATACTTTTATTTGCTCGTTTAAGTAAGGAAACGTAACCCATAGAAACAACACGCAATTATCCGCAGAAATTCTTTGAATAGGTAACGCCTTTATATCTTGCGTCGTCATTAAATTGTAATGCCCGAATGCGCCTTTACCGAATCTTGTATTCACGTTATTGCGTTTGTTGTACTGCCACGGCGGATCTGCGTAGATTATGTCGTACTTTTTATCTGTACTATAAATATCGGTAAACATCCACTCTCCGCAAATCAATCCATTTCACTCTCCGACTCAATACGTTCGTATGTATTTTTTCTTTTATTAAACGTAAATTCGTCATCACCACCCCACAACCGAAAATATGTTTCATACGCAGCTTTAGAATAGTTCTCATATTTCTCGCCCGTTGCCTTTCCTTTTTCAATCTCGAATTTACCGGTAATAACAGATGCTTCTTCTTCGGCATATTCGTAATCAAATTGACATTCGGAGTTCTGTCTTGAAAGTTCGCACATTAAATCCGTTACCGGATTCCAAGCGGTATCAAAATATAGTTCCGCGACGTCTTCAACGGGAATTTCAGTACCTGAAGCGTTCCATTTTGTTCCCCAATTATCCAAACGCCATTTATACCAATCGACTGATTCATATTGCGCATAGTTATCAAGCGCACGCTTACCATAATCCAAGACATCGTTCGGGCTATTGAATAGCAAGGGGTGATCTTCTGCTTCAATATCGTGTTGCGACATAGCTTCTTTCATAAGCACTTGTCTTTCTTCGTCGAGCAACATAACATTACCGCCGTTAAATGCCTGCTTATAAATTTTTGCGTACTTGATATATTCTTCGCCGTATTCTTTTAACGAATTAATATAAAGTCTTGCGCTGTTTTGCGTAACCCTTCCCGCTATAAGATTCAACTCAGACGGCATAGGCTTAATCTTTTCAAAATCAAATTCCTTCTCGCCGTCTTCAACTTCCGTCAGTAATGACTTCATAACTTCTACGGCTTTATCGCCGTGTATAGTCAAATGATTTCGTACCCAATTAGGCATTTCATTTCTCCTTAGAATAAACTTTCAATGAAATCGCTTGTTACGATGTCTATATTCGTCCTGTTTTGCGGTGAAGAAATAAAGAACGCCGTTCCGCGCTTATTGTGCATAATATACTTCTGCTCTGCTTCATTAATCTGACCAGCGTGGGCATATAAATCGCACAAGTCGCTCATATCGTTCGGCGATAAACTAAATATCAACGAATACTGACATACGTCTATCAGTGCCTGACTTTTTCTCGCAATCTCTGGCGTTCCCGCTACGTCCTTTACGCTCTGCGTAATGGTTATCAGCATACCTTCATACTTACGGATACGCTTTGCAAGGCTAGCCATAAAGTCAAGCGCTATCGGGTATTTTTCGTCAATGAACAGATGTGCTTCGTCAACCGCTACGACAAGCCTGCGCGTTGTTCCATGCTTTGTATTGTAGTCTTTATTCTTTACAACTTCGTTTTCAAGCCACTTTACGATTAAAAGCATCTGTGCATTTGCAACGATATTATTCTTGTTTGCGAGTAACTTTTGAAAATCGAACACAACGAAATTTTCCTGCGGATTGAATGAAGTTGCGCCGTTCCAAAGATTGCTATATCTGCCGCCCTTACGGAATTTCGATATGTAGTTCGTCAGCACTTTCAAACACCCACGGTTATACTCGTCTTTTTCCTTTTTGGTACGCTCGTCAATCAATGCGCCGAGATCTTCAAATGTCGGATACTCTTTTGCCGTTAAATCCGACAAATCGGTAAAAGCCGTAATGCCGTGTTTTTCGTAAAGCTCCTGCGTGAGCTTATTAAGAAGTTCCAACGAATCGGAATTGATACCCGGAAGTACAACGCGGTAAAACTCCTCCAAAAACTGCAAGTGTGCAAAGTAGTCGTTGCTTGTTCCGTCGCTATTGATGTCGTCCTCCGTCCTTATGATATGGAACGGATTGAGCTTACCGAATTTACCGCTCGATACGTCCAACACCCTACCGCCAAAACTTTGGCACAATTTCCCGTATTCGCTTTCGGGATCGAGAATAAATACTCTCGTGTTGCAACTCGCTATATTTGCTATAAGACTTTTACAAGCGTAACTTTTACCGCTTCCCGGTTTACCGAGAACTATCATGTTAGACGATAAATGTGCATCGTCTCGCTTTGAAAAATCCACAAACACGGGCAACTTGTTTTCTCCGATAAGTATTCCGTCATCATCAACTATTGCATTGCTTATAAACGGAAATACCGCCGCTATACTGCTCGTCTGAATGCCGCGCGAAACATTGATTTTATCCGTCATACAAATTTGGCTTGTGAGATATGCGTCCATTTGTCTGCCGATCATTTCGTTAAAACCAAACCCCATTCCCCGAAGCCTGCGCCGCACGTTTTTCTTAACCGTATTTTTGCCCCTCTCATCATAAGCGGTCAGAATTATAGTCGTATCAAACAGTACGTCGTTCTCGTTCTGCAAATCAACAAGAAGCGCCTGCAAACTTTCAAGGTGCGTATCCTTTTCAATCGTATCGCTTGCCCTATTGCCGTTATTCGCCGTCTGCACTTCCAAGATTGCATTGTCTATTCTTCTTATGGCTTTAAACTTTTCTACGGGCTTCAATTTCATTACGACTTTAGTATGCGGAATATCAAACAAACTCTCGCCCCAACCGTTACAAACTCTTAACGGATAGTTATTGATTACGAAATGCGTTAAGGTTTTTCCATCCTGTTGCGTTGCCGTAAGTCCGAAATAAATCTTTTCGGGTGTAAAACACCCCTGATGCTTTTTCGTATTTTTAAGCGTTCGTTCATCGAAATCGTTATCTAATGTATAACGTACAAATGCCGGAAGTTCGGTCGTTTCCAAAACTCTCGCTTCGATGCCTGATGATTGCAACATAACCGCCGAATGATTGAGCTGCGCGCGAAGTTCCTTTTCGCTACTACCATGCAAAACAAGATAATATCGGGAATAGAAAATAGGTTTGTTGCTATTCATCTCGTCAATCGTAGTCATTCGGTCTTGGATCACATCAACGCGCGCTTGATATTCGCTTTCGGTCAGTTCTCCTTTTTCTTTGCTTTCCGCAATCCGCACAGCTCGTTGCATTTCATCCGAAAGAAAATTATCCAAGATAAGCGGCCGTTCCAACTTGACTATATCGGCTTCGCAACCTATGGCTACATTGTTCAACACTCTTGCGAACGCTCCGTCTATAAGCGCGTTTTGATCGAACTCGCCAAGCATACGGAAATCCACAGGGTGGATTTCCATAATGCCCGCAAAACGCAAATCTTTGAGTTCTATAATCCCGTTACCGACAATTTTGTAATAGGACATTACGCCTTCAACGTCGTTCTTTATGTTCTCGCCGTTATTTGCCTTAACGTACTTTTTACGGCTCACAAGATGCTTGAAAAAGTAGCCGATAATCTTATAAAGTTTATCGCCGTTGATAGAAACGAATAACGGAATAAAAACCACAAGTATCCCGCCGGCAATAATAAACCGAAAAGGAAGATTGCTTGAAAGCGCGATTGCAATGAGTGTCAAACCGATAAATGCTACAACCACGTCTGCTATCGTTACACCCTTATAAAAGGTCATTTTAATCTTTGTGTTCTTCGGAATTATTCTCATTTCCTGTATTCTCCTTTGTGGATCGGATTGTAGCTTGTCCTCTCGTTATTTTCTCCGTCCTTGTATTTTTAACTGCGTCACATTTTGTATTATTACTGCTTGTGTGTGGATTGCTGCCGCTATCAATGTTGTCCGTTGCCGCTTTTGTTGCATCAGAAACATCTACACCCATTGTTCTTGAAGTCGGCTTCGTCGTTTCGTTTGTCATGTTGTTTGCTACTTCTGAAGGCTTTGATGTTGTAGGCTTTTCCACCCCGTCCGTATTTGATTTTCTTTTAACAACCGCTCTGTTGGTAAGCGTATCGCCTTTCACCACGTTGCGCAAACGGGGGAAGAAGTTTTTACCTGCTTGAATTACTCCGCCCTGCATCAAGTCCTTTATTACGCCTATCGGCATAGTTGCAAGTCGTGTAGGCGCACCAGCAATCTGTTTTGCTTTGCTTTTTGGTTTGTTATCTACCTGCACTTGCTGATTCCTTGTACTATGCGCTGACATATTTAAACTCTCGCCCTTAGAGTGCCCTTGTTTTCTGTTTTTCAGATAATCCGAGCCACCTATAGTTCTGCCGATAACGGTACCGACAGCGCCCTTTGTCGCTCTCGCAAACGCAAGTCCCGAACGGAAATTATATATCATTTGTGCAAGTTCTCTACCGCCTGCCTGTGCGCCCGTCAGTTGCGATATGACAAGATTTGCTTTCGTTACCGCAAATGCGCCGCCTATTAAAAATAAGATATATACTAATCCATTTTGAAAAACATCATCAAAAAAAGTCATACGGTTTATTTGCGGCATTATAAGGAAAAATAAATTCATTACCAAGATAATGCCGTAAGCGCCCAATAGCTTTGATATCATCATATCTTTCCAAACTCTGAAGCGGTTGCCGTCGTCGAGCGGAATTGTGCTTGCCGATACGGGCGAAACGATATAAAGCAAAATAATATCGAAAATTCTTTGAATAAACGAGATGCTTGATATAACAAACATCACAAGCATTACAAGCCCGCCCAATAGTCCTACGACATAATTGATTTCCGAAATATCGTAATACTGCTTAACTACACTTAATCTTAAATAATCTAATTCCCCTGTTAAAAATTTAGTTTCTATTTCCGTTCTTTCTGCTTCCGAACCAATAAAGGCATCACTACCGGTTGTTATCAGCATTTGCCCGCCGATAAGCGTTTGTCCGCTCGTTATATGTTGTTGCATCGAGATATTGATAGATGCCATAATAGTGTTTATAAGCGCCATTCCTGCAAGTAATAAAAATGGAATTATAAGCATTATGAGAACGCTTTGCGCTGCTTTAGACAATACCATTCCCCTTGTCTTTCTATCGCCAGATTGATAGTTTACTCTTATAAGAGCAATAACAAGAAAGACCGTCAGTAGAATCACGCCTATTAAAAATATTGTCAGGAATACTCTATGAATCGTATTTGATTGAACAAGATATGAAACAAGATCCACGTCTTTACCGTTTGCCACAACAGTATCAAGACCGCAGAGTTTGTAAAAAATACGTTTAATGAAATCTATCAGATAACATAACCCTGCCTGTGATTTGTATAACAAACCAAAAAACCAATCCACCAACCATTCAATAAAATCTTCTATTAACATTCAAGCGCTCCTATATTTGCGACTGCACCCATTCTTGCAAAATCGGCATTGCAATTTTCAGAGCAAGAATTAAAACAAAGATCGCCACAAAGCCAACAACAGCACCGATTAAATCTTTTTTGGCTTTTTCCCTGCTGTTCTGCTCGTCGCTCTTTGCCAGTTTCACGCCTAATACGATACAGTAAATCGTTCCTACCGCACCAATGATTGCAATTGCCGGCCATAAGATTGCGTTCAATACTTCAAGAATTGGCGCAATAACAGGGGCAAAATCTACTGCCAATAAATTACTCAATTAATTACCTCCATACACTTTTTTCTCTGTCAAAATGAAGGCGGGTATCCCGCTTCCATTGTTTTTTGTGTAGGCGTATGCCGTTTTGACGGCAAAATGCGCCTACACGTTAACCTGCTAACTTTTTTATATAAATTGATCCTTATTTAAGAACTCTTATGTATTTGAATCTTCGTCTGTGTTTTCTTCAAACCGGGCATTTAATTCTTGTTCAAACAATTCATCATCGGTTAATTTTGGCGCATTCCTAAATTTTCTCTTATAAACCGCTTTCTTCCCGAAAATAATTGCTACTATAATTCCTGCCATAATCAAAATGCTAATTACAATTAAAGCTATAGCGCCGCCGTTCATTCGGTATTCAAGAACAAATTTGTAAATTCTTTCATTGCCAAGCTCGTCGCTTACACGCACTTCGTAATTACCGTAATCTTTAAGTTCATCGCCTAAGTTATACTCAATCTGTACGCCGTCCTTGTAAACCGTTACCGTCCCTTCTTCCGATAACTCTGTAATAGTAACCGTTACGTTACCCTTGCCGCCGTTCTCTATTCCGTTTAACGAAATTGTTGGCGCGGCGGTATCGATTATAATGTTATAAATTTGTTTATTTCCTGCCTTATCTGTTAAAATAAATTCATATTCATTATCAACCAATAAAACACTGTTTTTAATATAAGGTACACCGTTTACCGTTACTGCGATTTCTTCTTCCCAAGTAAAATAAATTTCTTCTTTAGTTTTAGTTCCGCTTTTAACTGGAATATTATTAGCATATAATTGACCTGTCGGCGCTATCGTATCGATGTGAATTTTATATATACGTTCGTTTTTTGACTGATCGGTTAGAACGATAATATATGTTCCGTCACGGGTAAAAGTTTGTCCGCTTTCATAATCCTTGTATGCTTCACCGTTAAACGAATACTTTGCCTTTACTCCGTTTTCCGTATAAATAAAAGATATAGGTTTATTAGTATAACTGCCATCATTCAGTTCAATTCCGTCAGCTTCCCAAAAGCCTACAGCAGCGAATTTATCGATAATTACAGTAATTGCCGCTTGATTACCCCCACGGTCGTTAAGGTGCAAATTATATTTCGTTTCTGTTCCGTCTGCAGTCATTAAAACTTTTCCGATACCGCTTGAGTATGAAACATATTCAACTTTGCTTATGTTTCCGTCCGTGCTGATTGCCGCGCCCGTATCTTTCAAATCTTCTATTGAAGGATCGCATTTGAAATTTATGGTTTTATCTGAATTGAAATAAAGAACATCGCCGTCAAAATACTCTTTTCCGTCTATTTCTATAGAAGGTTTATTATGAACGATGTGATATTTTAACTGTGCAGAAATGCCTGTTACGCTTGTTAAGTCGATAAGATATTCGTTCTCTGTATAGGTATCATTTATCGTAATATCTGTATCGAGTTTATAATTGCTTGTTACTATCCCCGAAGATGTATCGCAAATAATTTTCAAGGTATCGTTCGGACAAAAATAAATATCGGTATCAATTTTTTCTCCGTTTACGATTGGATTGTCGTAGACTTTACGGTCATTCCTATACATCTTAACTACGGGGATTTTAGTTTCAAGAAAAACAGTTAATGTTTCAGATATGTTGCCTGCATTATCAATTGAATAAAACGAGTACTGTCCGTCGCCTGAATCTGACGGTATAATAGAACCTGCCGAATAAATTAAGTAATCATTGCTTTGCGGGGTTTTATAATAAATTTCGGCTATTCCGCTTTCATTATCCTTAGCCGAATAAGAAAAATCACCGGTTAAATAACAGTATTCTTCACTTACATCTCCGTTGGAATATACAGCACCGATAGGCTTCTTATCGTCATAATAAATTGAATATTCCGAACTGCTATGTCCGTCATCCGTGGTAGCATAAAAATAATAAGAACCGTTTTCATATTCCGTTATATAAATTCTGTCCGTCGTAAACGAGTATTCTTCCGCTAAAGGCGACTTATAATAAAGCCGTGTATAATTCTTATTCGTTAAAGTAACAATTACACGTTCTTTTGTTATGCAATTGTTTGGAATTACATTGCCGCTCTTAAATCCTTTCATTGACAGTGGCTGACTAATATCTGTATTTTCTGTAGAAGCCGATGCCGTTGCGGGCGCTGAAATCAGCAGTCCGAAAATTCCGCAACTTAAAATTACTAAAATTAAGAAACATAAAAAAATATTTCTTTTTGTATTCAATTTCAATTTTTTTCTCCTTTTGGTTTTCTAAATACGGATCTCTCCGTGTTGAATTTCTTCAAGTCGAGCGATTGCTTCATGTATTGCGTCCACTCGCTCAGCGTCGTTTTGGGCGCGGTCTTTTATTTGTTTCAATTGTTTTATTGCCATAGCATATTCAGCGATCTTTATCAAAACAAAAATATCGCTTTTTTCCTGCTCAGTTGCAAAACCTTGTAAACTACGCGCAACTGCCATTTGCAATTTTTCCGTAATGCTCGCCTGCCTGCGGCGTTCGGCTATCTGCTCCCTTACGGTGCCGCCACCGCCGCCGTTCCTTCGCCTTGAAGCATTTACAATTGCGTTACGCGCTTTCATGTCGTAAAAGGCGGCGGCTTCGTCAAAATATCTGCCCGTCAACAGTTCCTGCTCGCTCATCTTCAAATCGTAAAATTTGCTCGCATAACTCGGTGTGAATTTTGCTTTTATCGGCTGATAACCGAACACCGTTACAATGGCGTTGCCCATATTCCCTTTACTGTTCAAAAGCTGCAATTCGGACGGATATATGAGCGGTCGTTCCTTTACGCTTGTGTTAGAGTTCACGTCGTCAGCGCGAACTGTATTAAAGCCAACCGACCGCTGAACGATACTGTAATTGCCGCAACGCTTCGAGAACTCCTCTATCGTCTTGTAGTCCGTAGTACCTATAAAAATCTGTGTATTGCAATTCGACTTGATAATGTCTGCGCTCTTATCGTCATAGACTTTTGCAAGCTGCGCATAACTCTGAACGACAAGATTGAGCCAAATATTACGGCTTCGTCCTACGGTTATCATCTGCTCCAACTTATGTATCTGCGGTAACTGTCCGAACTCGTCCAAGATGAAATATACGGGGCGCGGCAATGATAATGTCGGATTATCGTTCGCCTTGCGTACAAGTTCCTTATACGCCTGCAAAATTACCATTGCCGCCAAAGTATGCCTTGTTTCCTTTTCGTCCGGTATCTGCAAAAACAATGCAATAGGCTTCTCTCCCATTTCCGCAAACTCTATTTCGTTTTCGCTTGTCAATGCGCAAAGCGACAAATCTGCAAACATTGAAAGTTTATCGAACGTGCTTGAAAGGTAACTTCCCCTTGTCTTTTCCGAACTATCCAACACCTGCTTTGAAAGCGATACTGCCTTCGAAAGCGGGCTTCTGCCGCGGAAGTAATTGAGCATTTCCGTACAATCGTCGTCCGTGTTGGTGGCAACTTTCATAAGCGAATAGAAATTGTATTTTTCTTTCGTCATGTTCAGTTCGGGATTAGCGCAATCTTCAAGCATTGCAAGCGCAATCGCAAGGACTAAATTCCGCGCACCACTTTCCCACATAGGCTCGTTCTTGTTCGTTACGGGACATAAAACCGTGATTATATCGTGCAAATCTTCATACACAATATCGTTTAACTGTTGCTTTTTTACCTGTATCGCCACATCTCTGTCTTTCGGATCGTAATACTCTTTGCCGTCAAATTCGTATGTCCCCCTATCTTCGTGGACAATGACTTCGTCTTCCAAATGCAACATTCGGGTGTAGTTCAAATATGCGCTCTCCATAGGATTCCAACGCACGGAATTATACGGATTGCGCAAGTCCAAAATTTTAACGGTATATCCCTCGTCCTTGAGCTTCTTTGCGTGCATTTGATACAACTCGCCTTTGGGATCGGATATTATCATAGAAGGCTTTGTCTTACTCGTTGCAAGTATCTGAATGGTAGGGTTTACAAACGTAGTAGTCTTGCCACTACCCGTTGTGCCGATTGCCAAAGTATGCGTGGACGGCGAAAATGTAATTTTTAAGCGTTTACCTTCTTCGTATGCAATAATAGGAATTCCCTTAACTTCTTTCTGCGGTAGCTCATCGTAATAAACCGTTTCAAAATTGTTCTTGATTTCTTCGTCCGTTTCAAAATGCGCTTGTTCGAGATTTGCCGGAATATGCTTGTCCCGTTCCTTACCCTTAATGATGTTCTTTGAGTTAAATAGCCAATAATGGGTATGGTAGTAATACAGAGCAATGAATACTGCTACACTGAATAACACCCCTGCATATAAGAAAGTCTTGCCGTCAACGAGCAACCGTAACGACAATTTGAAATGAAACCCGCCCACAATAAAACAGTTGATTACAAAGCCGAATACATAGCAACAAAGCAATGTAACGCCCATAATCACACTCCACTTAATAATGTGTTTTCGCTTGCGTAACAACCAAGCCCATAACTGTTTTATCCTGTCCTTAACCCAACGTATCATTCCGCTTCGATTACTCCTTCTTCTACCAATCTTTCATAGTTTGCTTTTGCAAGCCGCCGCCGATATTCTTCAAAACAATTTATCGCTTCGTCGTCCACGTCTGCGCCTATCCGCAAAGCCTTATCCAATAGATAGCCCCGATGCCGTTTATCCGCTCGTTTCTTTGCCAAGTCTGTCTTACATTTTTTTGCCTCCCTATCGCCTTTTTGCTTTATATGCAAGGCAGCTTTTATAACCTTGTCGCCAAGCCGCCTGTAAATGTCCGTTAAGTATTTCTCGCCTATAAGATATTTGCTTGTGTCCTCTATCTTCTGATCTTCGCAAATGCGCTTACGGTTTGCATCGAATCTCGCCAAGTCCGAAAAGAGCATATCGAAGTCGGCTTTTAAGTTCGGATTGTTCTTAATAATGAAATTTACAATTTCATTAACTTGCGGCCGTAATGCGTCCATGTTCTTGCTTCCGTAACTCACACGACCGTCAATCGGTAAAGCTCGATATAAGGCAAGCAACTGTTTCTTTAATTCACGTTCGTAATCGTTTAATCCCTGTAAGTGAAACAGCGTATCATGCGCGGTATCCGTAAGATTACGTCGGCTTCGTTTCAAATCAAAACTTGCATCGGTCAACCGTTCCTCGATTTTTATACGAAACGCATTGAGTACATCTTGCCCTACCGTGCCAAATCGGTATCGTTTTTCTTTACTGTTCTCTCTTGTAAATAACGGCTCTTTCTCGAAGAAGCCTAAATGAATGTGTTGGTTATCTGTGTTTTCGTGTAACCCCGCATACCACACAACATTGTCTGGTGAAATGCCCATATCCCGAAAGAAGTTCGGCAACTCTGCTTTTAACAGTTCCATAGCGTCTTTATATGACGTCATATACTTTCCACCAAAATTTTCCGTAAAGCTGATAACTGCGTGCCAAATATTGCTGTCCGTTGTACGTAACATCGAACGCAAATCTTGAATGGCTTTTTTTGTGAATAGTCCGTTTGCGCCGAATATGCCGCTACTCTTTTCCTTATCGCCTGCATAACCGAGAAAGTCTCCCTCGTCTATACCACGATTAACATATTTGAGAATATCGTTGTTCTGACGACAAGAATAAAATTTACGCTCCGCAAGGTATTTCGGTTTAACTGTATGCAAGCGGTTCAACGTATCGTTATTCGGGGCATATCCGATACTCACAAGTACGTTGGGAACGCTCATAAATTATCAATTTGCAAGTCCCGTCAAATCTTCCGAATCTCCGTCATCGCCACCGCTATCATCGTGCAAAGCGGAAAGCAACTTGTTCAAAAATTCGACAAACCGCTTCGGCACGTCGTCCATATACCCGATTTCAACCTGCATTTTGGTAATAGGCTCGTCCGTTGCGATCGCCAAGAGAATATTATATATGGACGACGACATACGCTCCGACATTTTGAGATGCGCCAAAAGTCCTTCAACATGCTTTTTGTTGTAATCGTGCATATCGCCTATCATCTCTTTAAGCTGTTTAAGCATTGCCGACGTATCGTCTTTATTAAAAATAGGTGGGATTGCACTTGCACCGGCAGGCGTATCGGGCGGCGTGGGAAAGTCTTTCATTTTGTCTTTGATGCCGCGTTCCAAAAGTTCGACGATTAACTGATTTTTTGTCTGATAACGATTTTTATTTAACTTAACAATCATGTTCAGATTTTCGATTAGCTTCGTGTCGTAAATTCTTACGGTCAACTTGGTTTCAAACTGTTTCATATCTCTACTCCTTAAAAAATAATTTTCTTTAATGATTCAAAAAAGCTTCTAATTGTGTTTTTTATCTGCTCTTGTTCGTATCCGCAGACGATTATCAGATAACGCGTTGTCTTATCTGCACGGATCAAGTCATAGAGAATTTTTTTCTGCTCCGTCGAAAATTTCTCAAACTGATTATGAATTGCCCCATCATAACCGTTTTCTTCCAACACGTCCTCAAGCGCATAGAAAAAATCCGAATCCATTTTTATAGGCGCGCTTTCGATTTTGCCCTTATATATCTTTCGCATTTTCGCTATGTACTTTCTGTAGTTAAGCTTTTTATGTGTAAGCAATATAAATTCTCCGAGCTTATCATTTACGGGAACATACATTTCCGTATCACCAATTAAAGTATGTACATATTCCATTCAGTCCTCCAGATAGGGAAAATATTAACCCCTTCACTTATTAGAGAAAAATCGCCCTATCTACACCCACCTTTTTTGAAAATTTTTTAGTTTTTTTCTAAAAACTTTTTTGTTTGGGCGTAAATTCGTGCAACACGCTTATTTACAACTTGTTGTGCTACGCCTTCTTCACGCGCAACTTCGGCTTGCGACATATTAAGAACAAAAAGTTTATGTAAAGTTTGGCGTTGCAAATCCGTTAAGCACGGTAACACCGTTTTTAACTTTTTCAACATAGCTTGTCGCTCACGACTTTTTTCTCGCTCGATAAACTGTTCTTCTGTATTCATTTGCGTATCTTCAAAATCGTGTCCTGCTTCGATTATTCCGTCCAATGATTTTGAATAGTATTTTTCGTATGCGTCATTACGCCATTCTTCACGCATACTTTCTTTGTATTGTTGTGCTATCTCGTCTGATACTTCTATAGAAACCTTTTTGCCGTCCCCATCAATAAAATAAATTTTTGTCATTAGTAAATTCTCCTGATTTTGATTTTTAAAATCGCAATCGGGAGAATTAAAAAAATAGCCCGATTGCGCTGCAATCGAACTATTTAAAATAATAAAAAAATCCGACAAACAGTTAAAGTTAACCGTTTGTCAGATTTATAATGCTTTTGTATAATTTGATTTTTAAATTTTTATCAAATACATAACCAACCAAACCGCCTACTTCATTTCAATAAAACTAAAAATATTTATGTGGTTCATTATACTGTATAAGAAATAAAGGAAAGGCAAAACTTTTTGCCTTTCCTTTTTAGTACCTATTAATGATATGGATCAGAATACTCGTCACCAAACAAATCACGCACATAATATGCTTGTTCTTGAGTCAGAACGCCTTTATCTATTGTACCATAATTTTTACAATTTTCCACATAAGCGTAATCTGTATAGTAAGTTCCAATAATGCCGCCGATATAAGGATTAAAACGATTTGAGCTTATTGCTTCTTCATTGACAAACAAAATATTGCCATAATTGTTACAATCAGTCATCGTGCCATCATCAAATCTAGCTGCAATACCACCGACTTCTTTACTCACTTCATATGTACTATAATAGCGCAACGTACCATAATTGTGGCAGTTAGATATTTCACCGCTTAAACTATAACCTATTCCACCGGCACCACCGATACAATAGATATCTAAATAGTTTTTACAATCTTTTATATCTCCGCCAGAACCGACTAAACCACCTATATAAGCAGATTGATCAACAGTATTTAATATACCGGTTTCAATAGTCTGTCCGTTTGGCATAGTATATAAAATCGGGTTACTTGATTTGGCTGTACATCTTATCATTTCCCCACCATTAAAGCCGCAAATTGCGCCCACATACATATATCCGACACTTTTACCTCTAACTTCGACTGTACAATCTAATTCAAAATCTATAATCCTTCCACTATTAATAATTATAAATCCGTAAACACTATTAGAAATGTCAGGTATAATTCTTACATATCTGACGCTACCTGTTAATGTACCGTAAAAATTTGGTAAACCTGTCCAAATTCCACCTCTATAATCCACATCAACATGAAATATTTTGCCTTTCGTATCAACATTGTGCAGTTCGTTCAAGTCGAATAAATTTTTTATTTCATAAATGCCAGTATCCCAATTGTAGCACTTAATCAAAGAATCAACACATTTATAACTTGCCGTTACAGTAATATCACCTATACACCCTACCGTGCTTGCAATATTCCAAGTAACTTCATAGCCGTAATGTTTAGCCTGAGCAAATACTACCGGATGCTCAACATCATACTTAGTAACATTGGGATTCTCCGTTCTTTCCCATACAACATAGTTAATGTTGTATTGAATAGGAGTCCAAATGCCTTTTACCGTTAAATTGCCTGTAGTATTCTTATCAATTTTTGCAGGTATCCACTCAAACTTGTATCCGTCAGCTTCGTATTTATCAAATATTATTTCAGTACCCGCAGCATATATTGCAGGATTGGTTGGTCTATAACTAATATGGTTTGGTCTACTCAAATCAACATCATATTCTATATAATAATCTTTTGGACTCCATGTTCCAATAACCGTAATATCTCCTGTCGTACCCTTTTCTATTCCCACACGACTCCATTCAAAAGTGTAGCCGTCG
>CAMWNA010000012.1 GCA_947175515.1 uncultured Clostridia bacterium
AATTGCCTTGGTAATCTAATAATAAATAAACGGCGCGGCGCTTAAAACTTTTAAGCGCCGCGCCGTTTATATACCGTAATTCCGCTGAAATTTCATTTTGTTGTTTTTAGCGTAGCAAGACGTACTCCTTCGCACGCCGACTGTTTTACCACTCGGCTATCGCCTTAGCCGCGGCAGTCACCTTTTCCTTCAATGCCGCAGGCTGCAAAACCTTTACCGCGCCGCCGTAGCTTAAAATTTTGTTCACAAGCCCTCCGTTGTCAGGCAGGGTCATACGCGCGATAAATGCATTCCCAAGCGGTTCTATATTGTCTATTCCCAGCCATTCTTCGGCGTCGGCAAGCGAATTTTTATCAATTTCAAGCGTAACCTCGCACAGCTCTTCGGAAGTGTAGGAGAAGTCCAAATCGAGCTCGTCACGTGAAATTTCGCGCTTTACGAACGTGTTGCCCGTAAACGTCGCGTTTTTTATTCTGCCTATTTTAAAGGTTCTGAATGTCTGTTTGGTGTGGCAGAATGCGTAAACGTACCATACGTTCTGCTTGAATATTAAAACGTGCGGGTCGATAACTCTTTTACTGTGCGTGCCGCCGCGCGAAACGTAATCGATAAACAGGCTTTGCCGCTCGTTCACGGCTTTTTCGCATACGCGCATCTTTTCGGAAAAGCTTTTCGAATCTCCCCACGTTCCGCCGTCTACTATAATATTTCCGCATACGGAAAGCTCACGCTTTTCCTGCTTTTGCTGCCTTTGCAGCTTTTCCAACGCCGAAACTATGCTCGCGTCGGAAACCTGCGAACTCATAGCCTGCAACGCATTGACGCATGAAGCGTATTCCTCGCGCGTAAAGTATCCGGTAGGAAGCCTGAACGTATCGGCAATGGTTATTCCGCCGTATCTGCCGCGGACAACGTCCACAGGCACGCCGCAAACGTTCAATTCCTCAACGTAACGATACACGCTCCGCGCCGAAATATCGTACTTGTCCGCAATCTGCTGTGCCGTCAGCTTTCGCTTTGATAAAAGCAGCATCATAATATCAATCATAATCTGGTATTTCATTTTTTTACTCCGCGGCATATTTTTAAAGTAAGCCGAATAGTATAAACCGTTAAAAGTTTTTAAAAAAGTTTATCATATATGACAATATTTGTCAAGTATAGAGAGTAAAATAAACTTGTAAACATCGGGAGGTACAAAATTATGACTTTTGCGGCGTATATTGAAAGACAGAAAGGAAAAATCAGGGACCGTCATTGGGACGAAATTCTGTTGACGCGCGGCGGCGAATATTCCGAGCCTGCAGAAAGCGAAC
This sequence comes from uncultured Clostridia bacterium, assembly GCA_947175515.1. Lineage (GTDB taxonomy): Bacteria > Bacillota > Clostridia > Christensenellales > Borkfalkiaceae > Coproplasma. Next base: position 1,317 of record CAMWNA010000012.1, read on the forward strand.
AGTTATTTTACGACCTTTCCAATTTAAAAGGCTTGAATACTTACGAAAGAATAAACGCAGGGAGAGAGGTATGATAAATTACGTAAAAACCGCGGCGCGCGTAGTGATAGCCGTGTCCGCCGCCATAACGCTGACGCTGCTTATTTTGTGACGCCGTAATTTAAATAATTTAAAGATGTCGGAATTTATATAATTTAAAAATTCCCCCGACCTTTAAGGTCGGGGGATATGTTTTATCGCTTGGATTTATGCTTTTATTATGGTCTTTACCGCCGCCTGCATCTTTTCAAGCGCGGCTTCTGCATCCTGCTTGTTGTTCGCCTTTACGGAGAAATAAATTTTCAGCTTGGGTTCCGTACCAGAAGGGCGCACGCATATAAAGCTTCCGTTTTCCAGCTCGTAGTAAACGCAGTTGGTAAGGGGGGAGCCGATTTCGCTTTCCGCGCCCGTTGCAACGTCAATGCGTACGTTCCTCGAATAATCGCGCACAGCCGTCACGCTGTAAATATCGAATTCTTTTACCGGCGACGTCTTCAAGCCGTCAACAACAGCATTCATTTCCTTCATAGCGTTCAGTCCCTTGAACGGTATGGAAATATTGCAGTCCAAAACGTAGCCGTAGGTATCGTAAATTTCCTGCAACCTGTCAAAAACGGTTTTGTTCTTGCTAGTATAGTAGCAGACCATTTCCGCCGTCAGCATTGAAGCAACGACCGCGTCCTTATCCCTTGCGTGAGTTCCTCTAAGGTATCCGCAGCTTTCTTCAAATCCGAAAACGTAGGTGTGGGAGTGGTCCCTTTCCCAAAGCTTAATCTTTTCACCGATAAATTTAAAGCCTACGGGCACTTCGAAAAGCTCAACGCCGTACTTGGCGCAGATGGCTTTTGCCATTCCCGTCGTAACGAACGATTTAACTACCGCCGTGTTTGCAGGCAGCGCGCCTTCTTCTTTAAGTCTTGTCAAAACGTAGTCTAAAAGCAGTATGCCTACCTGATTTCCCGAAAGCGCTTCAAACTCGCCTTCCTTATTCTTTACGGCAACGCCCAGTCTGTCGCTGTCGGGGTCGGTTCCGAATACAACCGTCGCGCCGATTTTCTGCGCAAGGGCAATACCCATTGAAAGCGTTTCCTTAAATTCGGGGTTGGGAACCTCTACCGTGGAAAAATCCGTATCGTGCTTAATCTGCTCTTCGACTACAGTCGCGTTAATGCCTATCTTTTTCAGAATGGTGGTTACGGGCACGTATCCCGAACCGTGCACGGGCGTGTATACAAGCTTAAGGTCTTTTCCGCATTCTTTAACTGCTTTTTTGGAAAGTGTGAGCTTTTTTAATTCCTTGTAATATTTTTTATCTACCTTAGAGGGAACGGGCTTAATAAGCTTTTTAGCTTGCTCGTCAGTAGGGGAGGGAGTGCCTAAATAATCCGTTATTTCCTGAATATATTTAACGACAACGGCGGTATCTTCGGGCGACATCTGCGCGCCGTCTTCGCCGTAAACCTTGTATCCGTTGTATTGCTTGGGGTTGTGCGACGCGGTTACCATAATGCCGGCAACCGTGTTCAAACATCTTACCGCAAAGGAAAGCATCGGCACGGGGTGAACCTCGGAATAAAGATAAACCTTGATGTCGTTCGCCGCCAGAACTTCAGCCGCCGCCTTTGCGAAAACGTCGCTTTTAAGTCTTGTATCGTAGGAGATAACCACGCCGCGCTGCATATCTTCTGCGCCGCGGCTTTTAATAAACTCTGCAAGCCCTTGCGTCGCCCTGCGCACGGTATGTACGTTCATCATATTCGTGCCGTAGCCGATAATGCCGCGCATACCCGCCGTGCCGAATTCCAGCTCGGCGCCGAAGCGGTATTCTATTTCTCCGTTATCGTTTTTTATATTATCGAGCTCGCGTTTGCCTTCGCCGCTTAAACGCCCGTCCTGTAACCAACTGTTATATATATCTTTATAGTCCATATTAACCCTCCCTGAAAATTCACGTCTTTAAGGCTTTACTATCCTTACCATAATATATTATATAAAAAAAACTTCGCGTTGTAAAGAGCGAAGTGAAAAATAATTTTAAAAATTGTTAATTTTTTTAATTTTTTTATCGATTTTTAACTTTTGAGCGCGTTTTTTTAATGCGGTTACTCACCCTTGAAAAATTCTTCGCGCGTAGGCGTGCGTTCCTTTTCAGGCTTGATAATCGTGTTTTTGTCAATGAAGTATTTCAATTCTTCCCTGTCGTAATAATTCACGAATTCGAAGCAGACAAGTATCGCATAGCTTGACGGAACTGTTATAAGCGCCGCCGCGCCGAACGTGAATACGACCGCGCCTACGTTCACGGCAAATATTATAAGAATAATAACCACGAAGTTGGAAAGCACGTTGAAAGTGTTTTTGCGCCTTCTGTCAAAGGTGTACAGGAATGATTTTTTCTGCCCCTTCTTGCCGCGGATAAGCGCAGGCAGCCAGTCGGTAGTGAAAACCATTTTAAACGAAATAGCAACGACTACCAGCGTCACGAAAAGGAAAATCTGGAAAGGGAAGTATAAAAACGACATCGCCTTGAAGAACAGAAGTCCCAGACAGGAATAGCAGATAAAATCGTATAAAATCGAAAGGGGTGCATAAATAAGGTTGTAAAGGCAGGCTTCTTTCAGGTTTTTGATAAGTGTTAAAAGATAGGGCGACTGTGCGCGTAAAGCCATTTTATCGTTTATAACCGCCGCCATAGCGTAGTTTCCGAGACCGGAGAAGAACTTTTCCACAAGGTGTACCGCAATTACGCCTACAATGCTCCAGACCACCTTGCCTGCGTTGTGTGAAATATACGTCAAAAGCGCGGTAAAGCTTTCTTTAATCTGTTCGGTAGCCTGTCCCAATTCGGTCGGGTGCCCTTGGACAAGGTTTTTCAAAAACGATTTAACGCCTTCGATTAACGATTGCCACTGCGCAGACCCCGTAATTTTATCAATAAGGGGGTGAAGCACCGCCGCATACAAGCCTGCCGCTATCAGAAGAATGACCAGCCTGTATAAAAGGTGCTTATACGTTACCGAAAAGTTGTCCACGAAGACGTGGAAGGTGTGTTTGAATTTCATATTTTCCTCATACGGAATTTAAACCGCCGGCACAATTTTATGCACGGACTTTCCGCCGTTAATTACTAAATAAAGATAACTTTTTTCAGAGTATCTGCTGCCTGTCCCAGGGTTTAACAGCGTAACTCCGTCAATTACGTCCTCTCGCGCGTCGTGCGTGTGCCCGTATAGCGCCATGCCGCAATTCAGCTCTTTCGCCCTCGCAGCAAGCTTTGTAAGCGTCTGCTTCACGGAATACCTGTGCCCGTGACAGGCGAAAATTCTTACGCCCTCGATTTCTAAAACCCTTTCGTTTTCGCCAAGCTTAAACGGGTCGCAGTTTCCGTTAATAACAATAGTCTTGTCAGGGAACCTTTTCAAAATTTCCCTGCCGTCCGCCGAGGTGTCGCCAAGGTGAACTATATAATCGCTTTCCGCAAGCACCGTATTCAAAGTATCAAAAAAGCCTCTGTTTCCGTGCGTGTCGGAAATAACCGTAACGGTTTTCAAAGCTTTTTCCTCAAATCGCAAAGTGCGCGGTAGCGGTGGGATACCGAATTTTTCTCCTCAGCGCTTGCAAGTCCGAAGCTTTTTTTCAAATCGTCGGAAAAGAATACACAGTCGTAACCAAATCCGTTGGTTCCAATTTCTTCCTGCAAAATATTTCCGTACGTTCTGCCCTCGCCGAAGTACGTTTTGCCGTTAGGCAAGTATAAACATACCGCGCTTTCAAAATAAGCCTTTCTGTCGACTATGCCGTGCAACCTTTTTAATAAAAGGTCGCGGTTCGCCTTATCGCCCTCGCCCGAAAAGCGTGCCGAGTATATCCCCGGGGCGCCGTGCAAGGCTTCTACGCACAAGCCCGAATCATCCGCCAAAGTCGCAACTTTAAACTTTTCGGCAATAAACTTTGCTTTGATTTTCGCGTTTTCCTTAAACGATTTTCCCGTTTCGTCTATGTCGCCGTCAAAGCCCAGCTCCTTCATTGAAACTATTTCAACGCCCGTAAAAATTTCGCGTATTTCGCGTATCTTTCCTTCGTTGCCGCTTGCAACGGCGATTTTTTTAAGTTCCATAATAAGTATTATACATTAATAGTTTAAAAATGTAAAGCGGTTAGTCCCATTTCAAACGATGCAGCTCGCCTTCCGTCTTAAAGCCCTTAAAATCAAGCTGCCTCAGCCCCTCGTAAACGGCAACGGCAACCGAGTTGGAAAGGTTTAAACTCCGCGTTTCGCCTATCATGGGAATACGCAGGCACTCTTTTCTATGCTCTTTCAAAAGCTCCTCCGGCAGCCCCTTGGTTTCCTTGCCGAATACAAGAAAGTCACCGTTATCAAACTTTGCGTCGCAGTGCCGCAAAAGCCCTTTGGTGGTAAAATAGTAGAAACGGGAGGAGGGGTTCTTTTTTAAAACCTCCTCAAAATTTTCGTAATACGAAATTTCCACCTCGTCCCAGTAATCAAGTCCGGCGCGCTTTAAATGCCTGTCGCTGATTTCAAAGCCCAACGGCTTAACTAAATGCAGCCTGCACCCCGTCGCGTGGCAGGTTCTTACAATATTTCCCGTATTCTGCGGAATTTCGGGCTCAACCAATACGATATTAAACATAACGCTTATATTGTAATTAATAAGGCTGAATTTTGCAAACGAATAAGCCGAGCCTATTGTTAAAATTTCATTTGACACGTTGTTTATTAATTGTTACAATATTATTGCAGAGGTTTCGGCTTTTGCGCTACATTCGGGAGAAAGTTTTAATTTATGGCTTCGTCTTTAATGGCTTTAAGCCCCTCCAACGTTTTAACGGTAATAAACAGCCTGTTGCTTTTACTGGGCGGTGTTGCCGCGTTCATAGTAGGTATGAACGTCATGGGCAGCAACCTTGAAAAAGCAGCCGGCAAGCCTATGCGCCGTCTTATGGGCAAAGCCACCAAAAACCGCTTCCGCGGCGTTTTAACTGGTACTGCGGTCACGGCAATCGTCACAAGCTCGTCAGCAACGACGGTAATGATTATCGGCTTCGTTAACGTCGGGTTAATGACTCTTATACAGGCAGTTCCCGTCATTATGGGTGCGAATATCGGTACGACCGTAACGGCGTTCATTTCCGCAATATCCACTGCCGGTGCGGAGCTTTCAATCACCTCGCTGTTTGCGTTTTTAGCTTTTGTCGGCGTCTTGATGGCAATGATAAGCAAGAACGACAGGGTTAAAAGAATCGGCTCAATTTTTCAGGGCGTAGGTCTTATATTTATAGGAATGAACGTTATGTCCTCGTCGGTCAGCGGACTTATGACGGAATACGTAGTGGAGGACGGCGTCGCCGTTTTAAACCCCATTGCGGAAGCCGTTAAAAAAATGTTCGTGGCTATAGGTCTCGGCAAGGACGTATTAAGCTGGGAAATTCCGGTGCTGTTCTTACTGGGTGCGGTATTAACGGGACTTATGCAGTCATCTGCGGCTATTACCGCAATAGTAATTTCCCTTTCAACGTCTGGGCTTATATCCCTGCCCATGGCAATGTTTATAATTCTGGGCACCAACGTCGGCACCTGCGTAACCGCGCTTTTATCCTCTATGGGAACCAGCGTAAACGCAAGAAGAACGGCGGTCGTGCATCTTCTTTTCAACCTTATCGGCGGAATAATTTTTATGATTCCCCTTTCCGTTCCGGCGGTATCGGGCGGAATAGCAAAATTTTTGCAGTCGTTCATTAAGGATATTTCTTGGCAGATAGCCATTTTCCATATGGTGTTCAACGTGCTGACTACGGCGCTACTGGTCGGGTTCGTAAAATATTTGGTTAAATTTGCCTGCCTGTTGGTTCCCGATAAGAAAGGCGAAGAATACGGCGACGTTGAAACGCTGGATAAGCGTTTCTTAAAAACCCCCGCAATCGCAGTAGGTCAGGTAAGAAAGCAGCTTTTAAAACTCGGCGGCGAAGCATTTGCAAACTATAAGCTTTCGTTGGATATGCTTCTTACGGGCGATATTTCAAAACGCGAACAGTTTGCCGAAACCGAAAACGAAATCAACGCAATGCACAAATATATAATATCTTACCTCGTACAGCTTTCCTTACAGGAAATTTCCGAAACCGACGAAAAGAAGATAAGCTCGTTCTATCACGTTTCTTCCGACTTGGAAAGAATAGGCGACTACGCGGAAAATATTATGGAGTTTGCGGCTAAAGCCGTAGAGGATAAGGTAATCTTCTCCGAAAAAGCGCAGGAAGAAATTCAGGAAATGGATTTGCACATCACCAATCTCTACAAATATACCTGCGCCGTATTTGAACACAGCGATTTAAGCTTTATCCCCGACGTAGAGAGGGAGGAAGCCGAAACCGACAGGATGAACAACGTAATGCAGCAAATGCATTTGCAGCGTATGAACGAAGGTAAATGCACCGCGGAAGCAGGCTCGCTTTTCTTACAGCTTGCCGTAAGTATGGAGCGCATAGGCGACCATATGCACAACATAGCCGAATCCGTAAAAGCATACGGGCACGTCGCCCAGTCGCAGCCGCAAAGACAGCGTACCGCACAGTAATTACAAATTAAAGGAGTATATTTAAATTGCGCATATAATTCCCTTGACTTTTAGTTTTAACGTATGCAAAATTACGGAGCTTAAGCTCCCTTTTGCCGTACAAAGATAAGGGGATTTCATCGCGTTTAAAATTACGCCCGAATTATCGGACGCACTTTTCCGCAGGAAATTCCCGCGGAATTTATTTTTTTAAGGAGGTAAATTAATGTCGTCTATAATTATCAAGGATTTAAGCTTTTCCTACGCGGGTTCGCTTTTCCCCGTATTTGAAAGCCTGAATTTAAATTTAGATACTGACTGGCGCCTTGCATTGACGGGCGACAACGGTACGGGCAAAACTACGCTTTTAAAGCTTCTCTGCGGCGATGTTAAAGGCGGCGGTCAGATTTCCGCTTCGGTCAGATTTAACCGCTTTCCTTTGGAAATAGCAGATAAAGAGCAAACCTCGTACGAAGCCGCGTACTCTGCCGCTCCCGATGTGCAGCTTTGGGAAATCGAGCGCGAAATCAATCTTTTGGGAATGGATACGGAAATATTATACCGTCCGTACAAAACGCTTTCAGGCGGCGAAAAAACTAAATTCATGCTTGCCGTAACCTTTGCGCGCGAAGGCTTTGCGCTTTTGGATGAGCCAACCGACCACTTGGATATTTTCGGGCGCGAAAAGGTCGCAAAATATCTGTCCTGCAAAAAGGGCTTTATTGTCGTTTCACACGATAAAGCTTTTTTAAACGGCTGCTGCGATCACGTTCTCGCACTGGAAAGCACGGGTGCAAAGTTAATACGCGGCAGCTTTGCAACCTACGCTGAGGAAGCGGCGAAAAAGCGTCAGGCGGATGCGGTTAAAAAGCAGTCGCTCGAATCCGAAAGCAAGCGTCTTAAAAAATCTGTGGAGCGCACGTCGGGCTGGGCGGATGCGGCGGAACGCCAAAAATTCGGCGGCAATGCAAAGGCTGAATACGCCGCGGTAGACCGCGGCTTTCTCGGCGCAAAGGCGGCAAAAATGCAAAAACGCGCGGCAAGCGTGCAGGATAGACGCGATAAAGCCGAAAATCAGATTAAGGAGCTTTTAAAAGGTTTTAAAGAGGAGGAAGAACTGAAACTAACTCCCGAAAAATACTTCAAAAGCCGCCTTGCGGAATTGAAGGAGGTTTCCGTAACCTTAACCGGCAAAGCCCTTTTTAAAGAGTTGAATTTCACAATCGACGAAGGCGAGCGCGTTGCCGTAACGGGCGCAAACGGAACAGGTAAAACCACGCTGTTGAAATTAATTGCAGACGGGCGTATAAATTTCGAAGGCTTGCGCAATATATCGCCGCGCCTTCAAATTTCCTACGTTCCGCAGGAATGGGCGTTTTGCGGCACGCTTTCGGAATATGCCGGAAGCTACGGAATCGAGGAGGGGTATTATAAGGCGGTGCTATCAAAATTCGGCTTCGAAGTCAAAGACTTTGCGCGTCCCGTAAATATGTTTTCCGAAGGACAAAAGAAAAAAGCCGCGCTTGCGCGCAGCCTCTGCGAAAGAGCAAATCTATATATCTGGGACGAGCCGTTGAACTACCTTGATATTTCCTCGCGTGAACGCCTGAAAGCCGCAATTTTATCCTCGGGAATTTCGCTTGTTTTCGTTGAACACGACGTATCCTTCGTGAACGACGTTGCAACACGCAGGGTTAACCTTTAACCGTCGTCATCATTTTCTAACGCAGCGGCTACGGCGGCTTCACTCTCTGCAAGGGTTTCGCTGCTTGGTACGGGTTTTTTGTCAAGCCTTTTAAGCACGGCTTTGCGTACGGCAAGGAAAGCGAAGTACGTTGCATTCATCGTTGCGAAAATTCCCACGTAAAACGCGTACAGTCCTAAAACGTATAAAAGGCTTAAATCGTACTTCCATATTCTTATTTTTATAAACGGAACGGTAAAGGGGAAAGGGTTTTCCTGCGTGAACGCATAGTTTGGCAAAAGCCATTCGCCCTCCTGCAGGGTATAACCGTTGTAGGAAAATCCCATTGAAGCCGAGGTCACGAGCGCGCTTGCAACCGCCGCGATAATAACGACCGCAAGGTAGTAGATTAGCGGAATTACCGCGTCTTTAAACCTGAATTTGTAGTGCCCCAAAGCCGTCGGCAAAACCGCCAAAGCGAACAGTATGCAGTGCGTAAGCGTGAAGTACAAAATGGAGTAACTGCAGAAAATTCCATAATTGCTCATTTCGTCCTTGCCGAAATAAAAGAAAACCGAAAGCGCCCCTGCCGCGTGTACGAAAAATGATATAGCGTATAAAACTTTCTTTTTCAGAATAACGCTCACACTCGCAACGTAAACGCCTAAATTACAGATAAACAGCGGCACGCACGCAAATACCGTATGGTAAACGTTGTAGCCGTCGCCCATAATAACGGAATCTTTACTGTGGTATTGAATAAGCAATACGATAGCCGCCGCCAAAAAATAACAATCCTGTGTGCGGCGGTCTTTATTTTTAAGGAAATAATACGCGCCCACGGTAAAGCCGCCGAGGCACAGAACCGCAAGAAAATGCCATAGGGAAAAGTTTGTAAACCTTAAAAAGCTGTCCGGAGCAATTTTTGAAATATCGAAAAAGTTTTCGAATATGTTCAAAGGCATACACGCAAAAAATGCAAACGGCAGATATATAAAGCTTTTTCCGCGCACCTTAAAGCCGTGCTTTGCAAACAGCAATGCGCAGATTGCAAGATATAAAAAGTTTGAAAAATAAAAAAAAGTAACGTTCGCCGCTTTTGGCAAAAATTCGTTAATGTGCGCGTAAACCAGCTCCGCCGGCGTGCTGTCCGCGGTCACCGCCGTAGCGGAGAAAAAACCTTCGGGCACGAAGCAGGAAATTATTACGAACACCGGCAGAACGTATTTTGCAATATCCGCACAGCTTCTCTTGTTTAAGAATACCGCCAAAGGTATTAAAAGCAATCCCGACTTTTTAATCCATTGCGAAAGCACGAAAAAGAAATTGAACTCGTTTTCGCTGAAACCTATGCGGTTGAATATGTAATAGTCGGATACGGTAAACGTAAGCAACAGCGCAACCGCGCAAAGCGCACACGCTAAAGCTTTAAGACTTACGTTTGTAAACTTTTCAAGCCTCATTGCCGCTATATTATATTACAAATTCGCCGTGCTTGTCAATATTCCGCCGCTGTTGCCGGAAACCAAAATTTTCTTGCAAAAAGACTTTCCGTCTGCTAAAATAAATCTGCTTTTACAAAACTTTAACATTTTGTTATCCGTTTCGTAACAAGCGCACGCTATAATTATATAAAAACAGAGGTGAAGTATGATTAAAATTCTCGTTGCTGAGGACGATAAGGACTTGAACAAACTCGTCTGCACGTATCTTACGGCAAGCGGCTATGCGCCAACGGCTTGCCACGACGGCGCACAGGCTATACAGGAGTTTGAAAACGGCGAATACTCGCTGGTTCTGTCCGACGTTATGATGCCCCGCGCCGACGGCTTCACTCTTGCCGAACGCGTGCGCGAAAACGATAAACGCGTGCCTGTGATATTTATGACGGCGCTATCGGATAAGCCCTCTAAACAGCTCGGCTTCAAGCTCGGCGTTGACGATTATCTGGTAAAGCCGTTTGACTTGGACGAGCTTATTATGCGCGTTGCCGCCGTTCTGCGCCGCGCAGGCATTGAGGAAAGCCGCGAAATTAATATAGGCAACTTCAGAATGAACAAGGACGAACACACCGCTTACGTAGACGGGGAGGAACTGCCCCTGACCGTCCGTGAATTCGACTTATTATTCAAATTTTTGTCCTACCCGAAAAAGACGTTCACACGCTCGCAGCTTATGGCTGAATTCTGGGACTTCGACTCGTCCGCAACCTCAAGAACGGTAGACGTGTATATGGCGAAGCTGCGTGAAAAAACTTCACGCTGTACGGGCTTTGAAATAGTCACGGTTCACGGCTTGGGCTATAAGGCGGTTCTTAAATGAAAAGGCGCAATTTTTCGCCGTTCGGCTATTTTCTGTTTTTTATAAACGTCGCCGCGGTCGTAACCTGTGCCGTGCTTGTATATTCGGCAATCGACGGAATGAATACCGCCGCAATCGCCGCAATAATGCTTGCAGTCGTTGTAACGCTTGCCGCGCTTTGCACGCTGGTTGATTTTATAAGAAGAAGGTTTATCGACGGAAAAATTACCGATGAAATCGCTTCCGCAACCGCGCGTATGGCTCACGGTGATTACTCAGTAAGGCTCAATCCGCGCCACCAGTATAACAACTACGACGAGTACGACGTAATAATGGTAAATTTAAACTCTCTCGCGGCGGAGCTTGCCAAGATTGAGATGATGAATTCCGACTTCATTTCCAACGTTTCGCACGAAATCAAAACACCGCTTTCGGTAATTTCCAACTACGCCGCCGCGCTTAAAAAGGGCGGACTTGACGAGGACACGCGCGAAAAATATATAACTACTTTAACGGGCGCGTCCAAACGCCTTTCAGACTTGGTGGTTAACGTTCTGAAGTTGAATAAGCTGGAGCACAGCAACATTGCCGCCGACCTTAAAGAATTTGATTTAGCCGAATCGCTGAGAAACAGCATACTCGATTTTGAAGAAGCTGTTGACGGTAAAAATCTTCAACTCGACTGCGACATTGACGAGCTTTCTTTGTATTCTGACAAAAGCCTGTTGGAAACGGTGTGGCACAATTTAATTTCCAATGCGGTAAAGTTCACGCCGGAGGGCGGTAGAATTACCGTTTCCGTAAAAAACGAAAACGGCTATGCGGTAGTGTCCGTTTCGGATACGGGCTGCGGCATAGCAGGCGACACAGGCGAACGCATTTTTGATAAATTTTATCAGGGCGACACCTCGCACGCGCAGGAAGGCAACGGCTTGGGACTTGCAATGGTAAAACGCGTAATAGATATTTTGGGTGGCGAAATTTCCGTATCAAGCAAGGTGGGGGAAGGCAGTACGTTTACCGTAAAACTCAAAGGTTTAAAATGAGCCTTAAATTAAAACTGCGCAGCGCCGCAAAGAAACTTAAAAACGATTGGGGCTTCCGCCGCATTACGGCGTTTACCTTGTCGTTCGCGCTGAACGTCGCGTACGCGGTCTATAACGGCGTTTTGGGCGTTGTGTTTTCTTCGGTATGGTTCGGTTCGCTTGCCGTTTACTATATCGTTTTAAGCGCTATGCGCGGCGGCGTGTCGCTCGGTGCAATGAAATTCAGAAAGAAAGAGCTTGCTGAAGGCAAAAGCTTTGGAAAGAACAAGCTTCATATTCATCTGGCTTCGGGAATAATGCTCGCCGTGCTGTCGCTTGCGCTTGTTTTTGCGGTATTGCAGCTTGTTTACGACGGTAAAACGTTTAGCCACGCAGGGCTTTTAATTTACGTTGCCGCAACTTATACCTTTTATAAAATAACTATGGCGATAATACATCTCGTCCGCGCCAATAAAGAGAACGATTATATTTTGCGAACTATAAGCAATATCGGGCTTGCCGACGCGCTCGTGTCCGTGCTGGCGTTGCAGACGGCAATGTTCGTATCATTCGGCGGCGGAACCGATATGCGTTGGGCAAACGCGGCAACCGGCGGTGCGGTATGCTTATTCACAATTGCCTTGGGCGCATATATGGTTGTAACCGCCGTGCTTAAGCTTAAAAATTTTAAACCCGAAAATACGTTGAACGAGGAGGTCAAAGAAAATGAGCGAAGATAAATTCGACTATACTTATTCCGCGCCGACGGAAGAGGAGCGGCGCGAAGCGGAGGAAATCCGCCGCAGTTACGCCCCTGAAAATGCGAAAAAACCGACGGAAAACTCGATTGAAAGGCTGCGCGCCATTGACAGAAAGGTAAAGCTGCCCGTACGGATTTTGACTGCGGTTATCGGCGTTATAGGCACGCTTATGCTCGGCGTCGGCATGTGTTTTGCCATGGACGTTTTCGAAATCGGCAACAGGCTTATGCCGCTGGGCATAGTCGTAGGCATTTTAGGCATAGCCTTGGACGTTTCCGATTACTTCGTTTATAAAGCTTTTCTGAATGCGCGCAAGAAGAAGTACGCCGCTGAAATTCTGGCTATTACGGATAGATTTTTAAACGTTAAATAGCGCGGCGCAGGTTGCTTAAAAAATTAAATTAATATATAATTGTCGTATGCAAAGGACGAAAAAGCGCGTAAAGCAACGCAAAAATATCCGCGTAAAAACCTACGGAAAATTTTCGGGTACGGCAACTGTATTGTCGGCTTATTTTCTGCTTGCATTGCAAGCAGTTTTAATTTTATCCGCATACGCCGTAGCCGCGTATTTTTGCAGAATATTTTTTTACGTCTCGCTCGGCTTGACGGCGCTGTGCTGTATTTTTGCCGCGGCGTCCGAAAAGCCTTTAAATACTAAACTAAGCTGGCTCGTTCTATTAATTTTATCCTGCGGCTCGGGTTTTATAATTTACTTTCTCGCCGCAAAGCCCGTATGCCTTTTTATAAGGCTTAAACGGCATAAAGCCGCCCTTTCCGGAACAAATAATTTTAACGAACGATTTGTTGTGCCTGACTCCCCGACCGCAGTTAAAAACGTCTGTAATTATCTTTATAATGCGGCGGACTGTCTACCGTACTACGGTGCAAAGCTTAAATATTTTTCTTCTGCAAACGCGCTTTTCGAAGATTTTTTCAATCGTCTTGAAAGCGCTGAAAAGTTTATTTTTATTGAATTCTTTATCGTTGCCGACGGCGGACTTTTAAAAAGACTTACGGAAGTTTTAAGCCGCAAATCTTCGGCGGGCGTTGAGGTAAGACTTTTATACGACGGCGCAGGAAGTCTGGGTACCGTAAGTCCAAAGGCAATAAAACGTTTAAAAAGAGCAGGAGTAAAAATTGAAAAATTCGCGCCTTTAAAAAGCGTTTTCAACTTCGGTCTGAACTTCCGCGACCACAGGAAGGTCGTTGTTATCGACGGGCAAACCGCGTACGTAGGCGGCTGTAATATTGCCGACGAATGCGTGAACGCCTGCAATACAAAGGGAGTGTGGAAGGACGCCGGTATGCGCATTGACGGTGCAAGCGCAAACGCGCTCACCCTTGCATTCATCCGCCAGTGGGACGTTTGCGCAAAAACAAAAACCACACCGGAAAACTACGCAGTAAATCAATACTGTCACGGGGAAGGCACCGCCGTTACCGTGCCGTATTTCAGTGGTCCCGAATATAATGAAAGTATCTGCCGCGGGGCGTACCTTGAAATAATTTCGGGAGCGGAGGAAAGGCTGTTTATCTTTACACCGTATCTCGCACCGGACGGAGCATTTTTAAAGGCAATAAAAAATAAGGCGAAATCGGGCTTGGACGTAAGACTTGTTCTGCCGTCCGTGCCTGATTGGAAGTTTTTATATTTCGTAACGTTATCCAACGCGCAAAGCTTAATAAACTGCGGCGCAAAAGTCTGTTTTGCGGAAAATGCTTTTGCGCACGGCAAAGTCATTCTGACGGAAAATTGCGCTTCGGTCGGCTCGGCAAACCTTGATATGCGCTCGTTTTACTTTGAATACGACAACGGCGTTTTCACAAACGATGCACAAATTTTAAAAGAAATAAGCGACGATTTTAATTGTGTTTTTTCAGTGACGGAGCCTGTTGAAAAAATAAAGCTTAACCCTTTTAAAAGACTTGCCGCTGCAATTTTAAAGCTTTTTGCACCCCTTATGTAATGCGTATGAATTTTAGGTAAAATTCCTCGGCGGCTAATATCTTTTCGTTGACGGGTCATAATAATCGTGATACTATTTTTTCGCACAACGAAAGCAGGAAGCCTTAATGGAAGAAAACGACCAAAACAAAATTTCTGTTCGGAAAATTGACGACGGAAAAGAGAACAATTCAATAGAAAATACGGAAAAAGTCTTAACGGAAAAACCTTTGAAAGAACGCGCCGCCTGCGTTTTTCTGGTTATGATTATTATGTCCGCAATCGGCTGGCTGGTCGAAAATACCGGCAAAATTTATTTCAGCCATTGCATTGACGACAGGTTTCATATTCTGCCGTTCATATTCCCTTACGGGCTTGCCTACCTTGCAATGCACGTCGTTTTGGGCGACACCGACGATATAGGGTTTTTCGGTAAAAAGCTATTCAAAAATAAAACCTTAAAAACAAAGATTTTTTCCAATATTTTATACGTTGCAATAATATGCTTCTTCGTTTTTATCGGCGAACTCGCCGTGGGGAATATGTACGAGGCGGTTACGGGCACAGCCCTGTGGGACTATTCGGGCAGGTTTCTGCACGTCACAAGATACGTGTGCCTGATGTCCACGCTGGGTTTCGGTGTGGGCGCATACCTTTTAATGAAATTCGTTTTAACGCCCCTTTACAAGCTGCTTTTAAATAAAGGCAATCAAAAAGCTATTTTAATTGTCGACTGCACCCTCGGCGCGCTCGTCGTTGCGGATTGTCTAAGTATGATATTAATTACCTTTATTACAAAATCTCCGCCGCACTGGTGGACTATACCCGTAAATTGGTTTAAATAGAAAAAATTTTATTGGGTTCGCAAGCTCAGTTATTTTGAGCGCTAGCGAGGAAAGTTATATGTTTAAAAACGTCCGCCATACCTATTTTAAAGTACGGCGGACGTAATTTTTTAACGTTTATTCAATTAATTTTAATCTTGTCGGTTCTGTCGTGCTTTTCAAGCTGAAAAACGTGCTTTCCGTTCTTTGAAAGGCTCTTAAAAAACTGAATGGGTCTGCTGTTTGAAAAACCGTACAGCTTGGGGTTAAAGTCGTTTTCCTTGCGCCGTACCTCGTTCATAAATGCGGAAAAATGCATCCAGCCTTCGGAATCGGCTCCGTCGCAGATTATCTGCTTTGCGTAGGAGATAAGCTGGTCGCAGTTTTTTAGCTGAACGGAGGGAGCGCTTTTTTTGCCTGCTGAGGCTTTTTGTGGCGATTTTTTCGCCGCGCCGCTTTGTGCTTTGCCGTTGGCTTTCAACAATTCGTCAATGGGTATAAATATATCGCAGGCACGCCTGAACGAAGTCGGGGTTTTCTTTTCGCCCGCGCCTATGACGACTAAGTTGTCGTTCCTGAACCGCATAGCAAGGTTAGTGAAGTCGCTGTCGCTGGTCGCAAGGCAGAAGCAGTCAACCTTGTCCTTGTATAAAATATCCATCGCGTCGATAATCATTTTGGAATCGGTCGCGTTCTTGCCGGTCGTAAACGCGACCTGCTGAATTTGTTCTATGCTGTATTCAAGCAATGCTTGTTTCCAGCCGTTCGCCTTTGAGTTGGTAAAGTCGCCGTACAGCCGCCTGTAAGTCACTTTTCCGTATTGGCTCAGCTCGTCCAAGATTATCGAAAAGTAGTCGGAGGATACGTTGTCCGAATCTATCAAAAGCGCTATAGTCCTGTCTTTAATTTCCATCTGAAATTTTCCTTGTTATTTCTTAACGCTATTTTACCATATATCCGCTGCAATAACAACCTGTTTTTTCTTACATGGTTAAATTTATCGTACAGTTTTTTAATTTAAAAATATAACTAGCGTGACGGCAATAACGGCTATAAGCACGGCAAGCCACACGGCAAGCGCAACCCAGCGCACCGCGCGTTTGTTAAGCTTGAATTGATAGACAAGGTATAAAAGACTGCCAATAAATCCCTGCACCAATGCCGCAAGCAAAACGGCGGCAAGGCATATGGTCAGGATAAGAACTATTATAAAGCCCAGCGACCCGTCGTTAAGAAAGCCGATACACGCGTGCAACCCCCAAACGCATAAAAGAGTTACGACGCCGGTAAATATACCGGTTAATATAGACCGTACGCCCAAGCTTACGCTTTTTTCACGCTTTTCGTCATTTGCCTTTAACCTGTTGTATCTGTTTGCTGCGGTAATCCAAAACGTAAAAAAGTGCGCAATAGCATTAAATATGCCCATATATCAGCCTCCTTAAAGTTTATTTACCAAAACCATTATAACATACCTTCACCGCAATTTCAATACCTGTTTTCGTTTGCCGCCCTTACAAAATCGGCTGTATTTGCAAACGTCAAGGACTTTAATTTTATAAGTCAACAGCACCGCCGAATTATATTTTGCCCGTTATTTTGCGTTCAAAAATTACATAATTATAAGCTATTTACAAATAATTATAGCGGATTAATACAGGTTAAGAGCGGTAAAAATATGTTTCGTACTCCATCACATATAGGC
Organism: uncultured Clostridia bacterium; assembly: GCA_947175515.1. Classification (GTDB taxonomy): domain Bacteria; phylum Bacillota; class Clostridia; order Christensenellales; family Borkfalkiaceae; genus Coproplasma. The sequence continues at coordinate 18,179 of CAMWNA010000012.1, forward strand.
ATTATTCCCGACGGCAACAGACGCTGGGCAACACAGAACGGCTTAAAGAAAGAGGAAGGCTACGCGCACGGCTTGCTTCCCGGGCTTCGCTTGCTGCGTGCCGCAAAACAGCGTTGCGTTAAGGAACTCACTTATTACGGCTTTACCGTAGATAACTGCAAACGCCCGAGAGAGCAGGTTTCCGCATTCTCCGAAGCTTGTTATAGGGCGGTAAAGTTAATCGAGGAGGAGGGGGCTTCCGTCCGTGTCATCGGCAACACCAAATCCCCTTGTTTTCCGTCTGCGCTTTTAGAATACGTGAAGACGCATAATAATTCAGACAAAGACATAAATGTAAATTTGCTCGTCAACTACGGCTGGGAATGGGATATGAAAAACGGTTGGCAGTCAAAGGAAATTCCGCGTATAGATATGGTTATCCGCTGGGGCGGAATGTGCAGGCTTTCGGGCTTTTTACCTATACAGACCGTTTACTCCGATTTTTATATCGTAAAAGACTTATGGCCGGATTTTAAGGAGGAGCATCTGGATTCCGCACTTGAATGGTACGCCCGTCAGGACGTCACTTTGGGCGGCTAAAATTAATCGGCGTCACAATAATTGCAATCCCGAAAAACAAATTTTCTTTTACTTGAATTATACACACGAGTGTGATATAATTAATTGCGTAAATAAAAGTAAAGGTTAACGGAGCTTCGGGGTTTTAATATGTTTGAAAACGTACATAAAAATTTCGGCTTCGGCTGTATGCGCCTTCCTATGCGCGGCGGCGAAGTCGATTACTCTGAATTTAATAAAATGATTGATGCGTTTATTGAAAGCGGTTTCAATTATTTCGATACGGCGCACGGCTATCTTGACGGCAAAAGCGAAACGGCTTTGCGCGACTGTCTGGTCAAACGCTATCCAAGGGATAAATTTATCCTGACGAACAAGCTTACGAATTTTTGTTTCAAAACTGAAGCGGACGTCCGTCCTTTTTTTGAAAGTCAGCTCAAAATCTGCGGCGTTGAATATTTCGACTTTTATTTAATGCACGCACAGAGCAAGGAAAACTTTGCGCATTTCAAGCGTTGTCGCGCATACGAGCAGGCGCTGGAATTTAAAGAGCAAGGCAAAATAAAACACTTCGGCATTTCCTTTCACGATACTGCGGATGTGCTCGAGGAAATTTTAACCGAGTATCCGCAGATAGAAACCGTGCAAATCCAGCTCAATTACGTAGATTTCGACGACCCCGCGGTGCAGTCGAAAAAGTGTTATGACGTCTGCCGTAAATTCAATAAGCCCGTAATCGTTATGGAGCCGGTTAAAGGCGGCAACCTCGTAAATCTTCCGCAGGAAGCGAAGAAGTATTTTGAAGAATTGGGATGCGCAAGCGCGGCAAGCTACGCAATACGCTTTGCCGCCGGCTTCGACGGCGTGTTTATGGTGCTTTCGGGCATGAGCGATATGGCGCAAATGAATGACAATATCTCTTATATGAAGCAATTTAAGCCGCTTGACGAAAGAGAGCTTAAAGCAGTTCAAAGCGTTTGCGGCGTTTTCAAGGCAATGAATTTAATTGCCTGTACCGCTTGCCGCTACTGTACCGCAGGCTGTCCCGAAAAAATTTCCATACCCGATTTGTTTGCTTGTATGAATACTAAAAACATCTATCACGATTGGAACGCCGATTATTATTACAGGGAAGTACACACTAAAACAGGCGGTAAGGCTTCGGAATGTATCGGATGCGGCAAGTGTGAAAAAGCCTGTCCCCAGCATTTGCCTATACGCAGCCTTTTAAAGGACGTCGCAAAGGAATTTGAAAAGTAGTATATATTTATAAATTTCTTTGCCGAAGGATGTTTCGCATTCAACGGCAAAGTGCAAATTAAAAATTTCAGTGAGGTATAAATATGATTGAATCGGCTTTGGTGAAAAAGAACTATTCCGCAAAAACCAGAATTACCGTCAAAAGCCTTATATCCGCAGCTCTCGTGGCGCTTGCGGTAATTTTACCGCAGATTATTCACGCGGCGTTCGGCGCTTCGGGCGGCGTGCAATGGCTGCCTATGTATCCGCCCGTGCTTTTGGGCGGCTGCCTTTTGGGTTGTGCGTGGGGTATTGGAATAGGCGTAGCTTCGCCTGCGGTCAGCTTTTTAATTACTCTTGCTTTCGGTAATCCCATGCCTGCCGCCGCAAGACTTCCGTTTATGATTGCAGAGCTTGCGGTGTTTGCCGCGGTATCGGGCGTCTTCACTAAAAAAATAGCCGCAAACGGCTGGCTTGCTTTCCCTGCCGTATTGCTCGCTCAGGTAGCCGGCAGAGCTTCTTTTATGCTGCTCGTGCTTATATTCCGGTCGGTAACGCCGTTCACGCCTGCTTTAATTTGGTCGCAAATTCAGACGGGACTTTTAGGAATGGTTTTGCAGGCAATTATAATACCCTTTGCTGTAATGGGTTTAAGAAAGTTTTTGAACAGGGATAAAAATGACTGATTTAGAAACGGCAGTAAATAACCTTGCAGGTCATACGATTTGCCTTTGCAAAGACGGAAGCTGTATTTACAGCGAAAAGAGGGGCATTGCGCCTATAATGAATTTAATCGCGGACGGCGTTGACCTTAATGGATATTCCGTTGCGGATAAAGTGGTTGGCAAGGCGGCCGCAATGCTTTTCGTAGGGTGCGGCGTAAAGCAAGTTTTTGCTAAAACTCTTTCACTAAACGGCAAAATCGTTTTGGAGCGTTTCGGTATTCCTTACAGTTACGAAACGCTTGCCAAGAATATAATAAACCGTGACGGAACGGATATATGCCCTATGGAAAAGACGGTCTTGAATATTGAGGATATAGAGGAAGGGTACTCAGCCCTTAAAAGCAAATTAAAGCTTATGGGCTTACAAAATAAAAGATAATATGAATTTAAAATAGCGCTGTTGATTTTTTTAAAATCAACAGCGCTATTTTTTATTTGTTGCGTTCGGTTATTTCCGAAAATTTCTTTTCCGAAAGTATTTCGTTCGTTATGTATTCGCCGTTAAAAAACAGTGCGTAGTTCGTCCAAGCCATAGGCGCGTTCTGCGCTTTTTCTTTGCTGTCAATTAGTATCCTTTCAAGCTTTAAAAAAGAACTGCTCCGCACCAAAAGTGCGGAGCAGTAAATTTGCACTGCGCTATTTGTAAACTACAACCGAATCTATGTTGGCTTCGCCTGTACATTTAATAACTACAGTATGTTCTTTATCCTCAAGCTGTTCGGTTATATACGACGCTCCGAAGCCGCCCGTAATAGCTTTAAGCTCAATGGAGTTTACTTTCTTTCCGTCAATATATACGTCGAAATTCCGGCCGTAAGCCTCTGAGGATAGGAGGGCGAGCCTCGTGCCGTTGAACTTGAACGACATTACCGCGTTTGCCGAACCTACGTAAACGTGTCCGAATGTGGATTGCGTCTGCTCAATATGCCAGCCGCCTCCGTAAGTAAATGCGCTGTTATCGGGCGTAAGCCATACGCCGCCGCTGATTTCGAACACTTTCCACATTTCTACTTCGCGGATTATAATGTAGCTACCTGTTGACTTTGTGATTTCAAACTTGTAATAACGCATTTCGGTTTCTTGGAAATCGATTGTAAGCTTATTTCCCGAATGCTTAAGGTCGGAATAATTTCCTATAAGTTTAAAATTTTCGCCGTCCGTGCTTGCGTAAAGATTCATTGCACTGGGGAACATCGGATCGCTTCTGCTCTGACTGTATAAGACGAAACGGTTTGCCGTGCATACTTCGCCGAGGTCGATAACGAAAGTAAAAGGTTTTGCTTCGGACGGACTGCCAGACGAATGAAGCTGCAATTTATCGCCCGAACCTGTTATGCCGTCTATAATAACCGAAAGACTGTCGTAACCGGCGCCCCAGCCTGTGTGAAGGCTCATGCCGTTAGCGGAAACAATACTCATTTCATCGGTTCCGAGTTTGTGATTGTCTGTGTAATTATAGCTGTATTTTCTCGTGTAGAAGTAGTCTGACTCAAAGCTTGTGTTGTTGGGGAAATCGTAATTGCTTCTGTAAGCGTTTACGTACGTTGCCGACGTAGGCTCGATAAGCTTTGATTCGGTTAACGCGGAAACTTCTTCTGCATTAGACGCAACGTAATTGTTGCCGACCTTTTTAAAGTATAGCGTTTCCGCGCTGTTCTTATCTTTTCTGGAATACGCTACTTCGTTACCACGGTAATCTCTGTACGTCGTTTTGGTGTACTGGTAATTATCGTCGTCAGGGCTTTCAACTGTCGTGTTATCTGCCTTGTGGTAAGTTTCCTCTATGGTAAACATAGTTTGCGACCACTGTCCGTAACCCAAGCCCAAATAGCTTGCTTGGCTTCCGTTTATAAGCTTTACTATAAGTACTTCGGTAAAGTCTACGAACGTTTCGTCGCCTACGGTTATATCGATATACGTTTTAGGGTCGTTAGTGTAAAAGCCTGAGCCGCTGCCTTTAGTAACCTGCGCACTCGCCTTTTGCTGCTTTCCGTCGGCGTCCTCATACGAAATGAACACGGCGCAGTTTTCTCTTCCGCGCAAGTAAATCCGGTATTTACCCGCTTCTTGGAAATACAGCTTGCCGTTTAAAACTTCAATGGTGTTCTCTTTAGCTACGTGCTTGTCAGGGTCGGCTTTGGGGAAATTGCCGATGGTAGAGGGGGTGCACAGCCAAATATCCGTATTGCAGTTTTGCGTGGGGTTGGTGTGGTCCCATTTCAATGGCTCGCCCGTATACCCTTTAAAATTGTTTTCGTAAGCGGTTTTAGCGTCGGTATACATGGTTTCGGCAGTGTAGGTGTACGTAGTTCTTTCAAGCGTCATTTTGTTGGTTTCGTGCGATTGCTCGAATTCAAGTATCAAGTCAACGTCGTCAACCTTAAATTTGTTGTTTTTCTCTTTAATTTCAAGGGTAACTACAATCTGTCCCGAAAGCTTGTTGGCGTTGGGCTTAAACTTGAAATTATAATCGTCAACAACTTCTATCTTGCCGTTTTCGGGCTGGGTAATACTCTTGATTCTGTAATCGAAATTATCGGGTATAACCACGCTGCCGCTCGCATACTGTCCGCTAGGCGCCGTGTACCTGCTCAGGTCTATATTGAAATCCACGCCGTAAGGAATAACGTAGGGCTGCATCGTCTGGAAGTATTTCTTTTCTCCGTCGTACATATAGCTTCTTCCGGTTTGGTAAACGGAGGAAACAGGCACGAACATAGGATATTCGTTGGGTGCTGTGGAGGTAATGTTGCCTTTCAGAACGTCGTTGAAGTAATACGACATATTATTGTGCGTAACTGCTTCCCAAGCGTTTGCATACGCCTGATAGCTCTGTCCGCCGCCCTTGACTTTTGCCTGAATATAATTGTTTGCGCCGAAGTTGTGTAAAAGAGTGGCGTATAATGCAAGACCTTGGTCGCCGTTTGAAGGATGACCTCCGCGCTGTAAGCTTAATATATCGTTTAAAGCCCAAGTTGCGCTGGTGTAGTTGTTCCAACCTCCCAAGCCCTGTGCGCCGTAGCTTGCAATGCCGCGTTTCGATGAAATTTTGGTAAACAGCGCGTATGAAACAAGCGTCATACCGTTGTTTGTAACCTCGCCGCCGTTGCCTACGCCGTAGCCTTGGAAGTTATGGTGGTATTCGTGGAAGTTACCCCATGCGCCGGAGCTTACTATGGAGTTATAGTTGAGGGAGTTGCTCATCCAACCCGTAGGGCAGTTAACCGAGCTTCTTCCGGGGAATGCAACTGCCGCGCCTGCAGCAACGAAGGGATCGTACAGGAAAACTATACCTTGGCTGCTGCCTGTCGTAGTTACGCTTGAAACCTTTTCCCAAAGCACGGCTGCTTTGTACAAATCTTCATATGAAAAGTTTTGCGCGTAAATCTTAGGACCGGAGTGGAGTACGCCGTAGTTCCAGACCTCTAAATCGAAATAGGGTGCGGTAGATTTTTTGTTCTTTTCGAATTCCTCTTTCGTCGTATATCCCAGAATAAAGTGTGAATATGCTACGCCGCCCGATATTTTCGCCGTAAACGTAGCGGAGGTGTTGCGGATGTATAAAGGACCGCCGATAAACGAACCGACGTAAGCGGTGTAAACACCGTTTTTAAGCGTCGCAGTATTCTTGTTGACGTTCATCGTGTTTAAAATATTGGGGAAGCGCTGCATCTGTCCCTTGTCAACCCAAATGTTATTGGACTGACCGTTGTACAGCGCCTGACCGATATGTATGGTAAGACCGCCTGTGGCGTTCATATCGGCTTCGCTGATTTCAATTTTAATTACTTCGCCTGCAGGTGCGTAGACGCCCGTTACCGAGTAACTGCCGTATCCGCGCGGACGTATAGTAACTTGTTTTACAATTCCGGGCTCGCTGTCTGAAAGGGGCTCCGAATTGTTGAAACCGTCGAAGTACATTCCTTCAGCCGCGGTGTGCTTGTAAAGCTGTCTGTGCGTAGTACCGTCTGCTTCAACTGCCTGTACGGGGTCCGCAGTGGAACCGGAATACAGGTATCCGTTTTCGTCCATCCACGTATAGCTGGCGTCGCCGTTATTGCCGTTGCCGGAGTTGTTGCGCGTACCGTATGCCGTCAGATAGTCTGATTCGTTTATAAGTGCAGCTCTCGCTTGCTTTTTATCGTCCGTGCTGCCTATAACGTTCTGCAGAGTATATCCGTATTTTGGATAGCCCGAGGGAAGTCCTTCGTCCTTTGTTTCGGCAACGGGCTTGCGCCTTTCAACGGTGCCTAAAACCTCAGCCGAAAAGCCAACCGCAGTAGTCGCCGTAAATTGGTTTTCGAATTTTTCGCCTTCAACTGACTGAACGGGTGCAACTATAGGTCTTGCAGAGGTGCTTTCTGCCGTGGTAGGGTTGTCGTTTGCAACCACTTTGTTGGGTAGAACCGTTGCCTCGCCCAAATCGGTTTTTTTGCAAGACTTCGTGCCAACGACAACGCCTACGATAATTGCAAGAATAAGCACGAACGCAACTGCCGCAGAAATTATAAAGCGCACTTTATTGTTCTTTATCAAAGCCGCTACGGAAGCTTTGCCCGAACCGCTCTCTTTTTTAGCGGTTTTTGCTTTCTTTTCCTTTTTGGGACTTACAGCCGCGGCTGTTTTTGCCGTTGCTTCGGTCTTAGTTGCAGGTTTCTCCGCAGAAGCCGCCGGCTTCACTGCGGTGACGGGTTTTGCCGTTGTTGCCGTAGCAGGCTTAGCCGCAGCGGTAGTTTTAGCCGCAGGCTTCGTTGTGGAAGAAGCTGTTTTTGCGGTAGCCGAGGGTTTTGCCGCGGACTTCGCAGCAGGCTTAGCCGCAGCGGTAGTTTTAGCCGCGGGCTTCGTTGTGGAAGAAGCTGTTTTTGCGGTAGCCGCGGACTTCGCAGCAGGTTTAGTCGCCGCGGCAGGTTTAGCCGCAGGCTTCGCCGCAGAAGCGGGCTTTGCCGTGGCTTTGGGTTTGGAATCTTTTTCTGCCATAAAAATCTCCTTGGGTTATTTTTTTGGTTTATAGATTTTTTCTTTCATTTTCCCCGATATTTTAAAGCATTATATGACTATATTATATAATAGCCGAATTATTATATCATTGGCGTTTATACTTGTCAACCTGAAAGAGTGCGGTTATAAAATTGTCAGTTATCCGCATTTTGCCGAGCAAAATATAAAGCGGCGTAACTTACTGCCGCTTGTTTTTGCAATTAATTTTCAATAATTTTCCGTAAACGCTTCAAAAACAGCTCCTTGCATTTCGGGAATACCTGATATTTTTTCCACGCAATATCAAGGTGGGAAATAAGCTCGGGGAAAAGCGGTCTGAAACAGAGCCGGCTATCGCCGTCCGTTCTGATAATTTTATCAAGACATACCGCGTATCCCAAACCTTCTTCCACCAGTAAAGACATATTGTATAAAAGATTTCCAGTTGCGACTATGTTCAGTTCTTCCGTGTTCTTTCCGAACCAATCGCTTACTATATTTTTACCGATAGACTGCCTTGAACGTATCAGCGGTTTATCCCATAAATCTTCCGGCGTAACGTATTGCTTTTCGGCTAGCGGACTGTCTTTACGCATAAGCACGCCCCATCTGTCGCAAAGCGGCAGGCGCAGGTATTCGTATTCGGAAAGGTCGAAAGGCTCAATAAATATACCGAAATCAATCAGTCCCTTGTCAAGCCTTTCGGATACGGTTGCGCTGTCGCCGCTGAAAAGATGAAATTTCACTTTCGGAAACTCGCTTTGCACGCTGTGCGCCGCTTGTGCGATAATCTGCATAGCGTAGCTCTCGCCGCCGCCGATGTACACGTCGCCGCTCAAATCGGTTATCGGCGCGTTAAGCTCGCTTTCGGTTTTGTTGTATAAATCAATTATTTCTTCGGCGCGCTTTTTTAAAAGCTTACCGGCATCGGTAAGCGTTATTTTTTTAGTACCGCGCATAAACAGGCTTTGACCTATTTCTTTTTCGAGGTTCTGCATCTGCCGCGAAAGATTCGGCTGTGTAACGTATAGGCTGGCTGCGGCTTTTGATATGCTCTCTTCGCGCGCGACCGCCAAAAAATATTTCAATTCACGTAATTCCATTTTGTACCGCCTGACTACAATATAACACAGAAACGTATGCCTGTCAATTATGGGTTGATATAAATTATAAGTATTTGACATATATCCGCTTAAAAAATAAAATGTTTATAGTATAAGGAGGGGATAAGTGTATGAATGCGGAATTGTTCAAACGCGAAATGAAGGATAGAACTTATATAGCAGCTGATTCCGAAATGCACCTGCATATGCACGAAAAGGCGCAACGGGCAAGAAAAATAACGGCTGAAATGAATAAAGAATACCGCACACCAGAAGAAATACGCAAATTGTTTTCCAAGCTTATCGGTCAGGAAGTCGGCGAAGGCTTCGTGCTGTTTCCGCCGTTTAGCGCCGATTACGGTCAAAATATAAAAGTCGGAAAAAACGTGTTTATAAATTCGGGTTGTTGCTTTCAGGATCAAGGCGGCATAGAAATAGGCGATAACGCGCTTATCGGACAACAGGTTGTTATAGCAACTATTAACCATGACTTAAATCCCGAAAACCGCGGAAATATGTTCCCTGCGCCCGTAAAAATCGGTAATCGCGTTTGGATAGGCGCCCACGCGACAATTTTGTCGGGTGTTACGATAGGCGATAATTCCGTAATCGCGGCAGGCGCAGTAGTCACGAAAGACGTTCCTGAAAACTCGGTTGTTGCAGGTGTTCCTGCAAAAATAATAAAATACTTAGAGGCGGAGTAATGAAGGTTTTATTATTCAACGGCAGTCCGAGGGTGAACGGCTGTACTTTTACCGCCCTCTCAGAAATTGCCGCCGTACTCAATCAACAGGGTATCAAAACGGAAATACTTCAAATCGGCAATAAACCCGTACAGGACTGTATCGGCTGTAACCTTTGTGCCGATAAAGGCAAATGCGCTTTTTCAAACGATTGTATAAACGAATGGATAGAAAAAGCGAAATCGGCAGACGGTTTTGTATTCGGAACACCCGTTTATTACGCCCACCCGTCGGGGCGCATACTTTCGGCTATGGACAGACTTTTCTATGCCGGCGGCAGTAACTTCGTGCATAAGCCAGCCGCAGTTGTCGCTTCGGCAAGGCGAGCGGGTACGACTGCGACGCTTGATACTGTTTCCAAGCATCTCGGAATAGCGCAAATGCCTGTTGTTTCTTCAACGTACTGGAATATGGTGCACGGAAACACGCCAGAAGAAACTAGGCGAGATTCGGAGGGTATGCAGACAATGCGCAATATCGGCGCAAATATGGCTTGGCTGCTGAAATGTATTCAGTCAGGCAGAAAGTCGGGTATTATTGCACCGCAGGCAGAAACGTCCGCTTGGACGAATTTTATAAGATAAAAATTTTAAGGAGCGAATAAAATGCTAGGTAATTTCACTTATTGCAATCCCACAAAACTCTATTTCGGTAAAGACGCTTTGGGCGGACTTAACGAAGAACTGCCCAAATACGGCAAAAACGTATTGCTCGTTTACGGCGGCGGTTCGATAAAGAAAAACGGCATTTACGATAAGGTGGTAAAAATTCTTAAAGCTAACGGCAAAGAGATTTACGAGGACGCAGGCGTTATGCCAAACCCCACCGTTGAAAAGCTGAACGAAGGTATCAAGCGCGCAAAGGCGGCAAAAGCCGATTTGATACTCGCCGTCGGCGGCGGATCTGTATGCGACTACGCTAAAGCTGTATCAGTATCAGTAAACTGCAACGACGACGCTTGGGATAAATATTTTATCCGCTTTGAAGAACCGACTTGCGAAATAATCCCCGTCGGTTGCGTTCTGACAATGGTCGGCACGGGCAGCGAAATGAACGGCGGTTCGGTAATAACCAACCATGCGCAAAAACTCAAAATCGGGCATGTTTTCGGGGAAAAGGTGTTTCCTAAATTTTCAATTATGAATCCCGAATTTACCTTCACACTACCAAAGTATCAAATGGTTTCGGGCATTTATGATATTATGTCGCACGTTCTCGAACAATATTTTTCAGGCGCTGACGATAACACAAGCGACTATATTATGGAAGGTCTTTTACGCTCGCTTATTCACAGCGCAAATATAGCCGTTGAAAATCCCACCGACTACGAAGCAAGAAGTAATATTATGTGGACGGCAACTTGGGCGCTGAATACGTTTGTTGCAAAAGGCAAGACAACCGACTGGATGGTACACATGCTCGGTCAGGCGGTTGCGGCTTATACGGACGCAACGCACGGAATGACGCTTGCCGCCGTAACTATGCCGTATTACAAATATATTCTTCCTTACGGTACGGCGAAGTTTGCCCGTTATGCCGTGAACGTATGGAACGTAAACCCCGAAGGCAAAACGGAAAAGCAAATAGCCAACAAAGGGTTGGCGGCAATGGAAGAGTGGATGAAGAAAATGGGACTTGTTATGAACATAACCGAACTCGGCGCAACAAAAGAAATGCTAGAGGGAATGGTAAAAAGCACCCTCGTTATGGACGGCGGTTATAAGGTTATGAACGAAGAAGATATCCGCACCGTACTCAATGCAAGCTTTTAACTGGTTTACAGAGGAACGAATATGAAAAAGCTTTTGGGAATAATTTCGGTAATCATCGTTGCGCTATTCGGATTTTTGGCTTGTTATAATAATCCATACGACAACGGCAACGCGAATGGTAACGGAAATTCGGGCGGCGGAACCGGCAATCCTCCAACAGCGACAAGCAAAATTCTTATAGCATATTTTTCTTGTACGACTACTACGGAAGCTATCGCAAACCATATCGAAGCGGAAACGAAAGGAAGCGTTTACAAGATAGTACCTGAGGTGCCTTACACTGAGGAAGATTTAAAGTATTATACAGGCGGCAGAGCTGACCGAGAGCAAGCCGACCCGTCGGCACGTCCTGCGATAAACGGCAGTGTTGAAAATATAGGGAAATACGACGTAATATTTTTGGGCTATCCTATCTGGCACGGGCAAGCGCCGAAAATTATTTACAGCTTTTTGGAAAGCTACGATTTTTCAGGCAAAAAGATAATTCCGTTCTGTACTTCTCATTCAAGCGGTATCGGTTCAAGCGATACTGATTTACATTCACTTGCTCCGACAGCTGAATGGGGTACAGGTAAAAGGTTTGCTTCAGGTACTTCGCAAAGTACGATTTCTTATTGGATAGAAAGTCTTAACATACACTTTTCGCCCGACGAAGAGGAGAAATAACAGACGGACGGAACCGCCGAAAAGGATAACGGCAATACAGCCAAAATTAAAGAAGGAACGAACGCCGAAAGCTATAAAAATGAATGCATATTATAAAACGGACTAAGCTGAAACATAGCTTAGTCCGTTTTTATCATTTTTATGACGGTGGTGGGGGGGGGGTAACCGTGATATTGCTGATATATTTCCTTTTTACATAAGTTACGAATTGCTGCGAATTGAAATTCATTTACGATAAATCATATTAGCATAATACTGTCTAATTTAATCCCTGTCTGCCGACGACAATTTTAAGTACTCCAAATAATCCGTTTCACCGGCGTGACAACCGAAATCCATTTGAAGATACGTTGCTATCTTTTCTTCAAAAGGCAATTCGTCTTCGCCCTCAAAAGGAATTACATACAGCTTTTCAAGCCCTTGTTCTTTCCAAAAGCCTTCCTGTCGTAAGCTGCATAAAACGCTAGCCATTAAAGTACGGAACATAGCGCGCTCGCTATCAAAGTTTTCCTCGAAGTCCTCGCTGTTTTCTTCAAACCAATCAATAGCTTCCTTACTTAACAAATGGTCGTAGTGATAATACACGGTGCAATAGTAAAGACTGTTCTGCATTAAAAATTTTTGTAGCTTTTTGAATGCTTTCGTGTCTGCGGGAACAACGTCCCACTCGGCATAAGGCTCAAAGCGGTAATACAATTTTTCATCTTCCGCGCAGTCTTTGATTTGTTTGCGGTATTCTTCTTCCGTGTTGAAGTACAGGTACGCTTCAAAGTCCTCTTCGTATACGAACTGTACGAGATTACCTATTTCAAAAGAAACGCCGTATACGGTTTG
>CAMWNA010000013.1 GCA_947175515.1 uncultured Clostridia bacterium
AACTCGCATATGCGTTGCTTATTGCAGTATTAATTGTTGTATTTACAATATACCTACCGTTTAGAAATAAACTTTGATATGTTTTATTAGGCTTAAAGAAATTTTGATTTCCGATAAAACCATGAACGCTTATATCGTCTTTTTTTGCATTTATTTTGATGCATTGCGATACGGTTTTTGCTCCGTATACCTGAACCATTGCTTCGTCAAGCCCTTCACCGGTAGATTGAAGGGTTAACTTCCCGTCTACAAAATAGCGGAAAGACACGGTTGGATTTCCTAATATATATCGGATAATAAAGCTAGTTACGTCGCTTTCTTCCTTTTTATCAGGCTTTAAAAACTTTGCGCGGACAGGCGTATTATAAAATAAATCGCGGACGGTAATATCAGTGCCTTTCTCAAGCGCCGCCGACTCTGCCGAGCTGACTTTTCCGTCCTCACAATATACTTTGTACGCACCGTTACCTTCTGTTACGGAAACGAGTTCGACGCGCGCAATAACCGAAATGCTGGCAAGCGCCTCGCCGCGGAAACCGAGCGTAGTAATTTTATCCAAGTCCTCCGCGCACTTTATTTTGCTCGTTGCGTGCGGCAAAAACGCAGCGCGCATATCATCGCGCTCTATTCCGCAACCGTTATCAATAACCCTGATAAGCTGTTTTCCGCCCTGCTCAATATGAATTTCAATTTTATCAGCGCCTGAATCAAGACTGTTTTCAACCAGTTCCTTAACGGCGGAATACGGACGGTCGATAACTTCGCCCGCCGCTATCCTGTTATAAACACTTTTACTTAAAACGTTTATTTTCATGCTTTAACCTTCTCCACTAAGTCACTCAAAAGCAAAAACGCCTGCATAGGCGAAACTCCGTCCATATTGATTTCGCTTAATATTTTTTCGACTTCTGTTAGCTGCTTTTCTTCCGGATCCGCTTCAATAACTTTTTCGAATTCCCTGTCTCCGTTTTCTATATGTTTAAGAATAACTTTTGCCCTGTCCGTTACCGTCTGCGGAACGCCAGCAAGCGAAGCAACTTCTATACCGAAGCTCCTGTTTGCACCGCCACGCATAATTTTTCTTAAAAACACTACTCCGCCGTTAACTTCCTTTACTGAAATTTTATAGTTTTTAACACCCTCAAGCTTGTTTTCAAGATCAGTAAGTTCGTGATAATGGGTCGCAAACAAAGTTTTTGCACCGATATTTTTAGTCAAATGCTCAATAACCGCCCATGCGATACTAAGCCCGTCATAAGTGCTGGTACCTCTGCCGACCTCATCTAAAATCAACAGGCTGTGCTTTGTTGCGTTCTGTAAAATAGACGCAACCTCAATCATTTCAACCATAAAAGTACTTTGGTCGGAAATAAGATTATCACTTGCGCCAACTCGCGTAAACACCCTGTCAATAAGCGGAATCTGCGCTGATTTTGCAGGTACGAAGCTTCCCAAATGCGCCATAATAGAAATTATAGCCGTCTGCCGCATATAGGTGCTTTTACCGGCCATATTAGGGCCCGTCAAAATCATAGTGCGGTTATCACTTTCGTCCAAAGTAGTATCGTTTGCAATAAACCTTTCCTTTGAAATAACTTCTACAACCGGATGACGCCCATCTTTTATGATCAAGGGTTTACCGCTTTCTACTATTTCCGGCCGAACGTACCTGTTTGTTTTTGCAACCTCTGCAAAGCTTACCAGCAAGTCCAGAACCGCCATAGCCGATGATATTGTTTTGAGCTTATTTATATTTTCACTCAACACTGATTTGACAGACTCGTATATCTGCCATTCAAGTTTGAACGCCGATTCTTCGCTTCCCAAAATTTTCTGCTCAAGCTCCTGCAATTCTTCCGTTGAGTACCTTTCAACATTTGTAAGCGTCTGTCTGCGCCGATAATTTAAAGGCACCTTGTCGCAGAAGGATTTCGTTACTTCTATAAAATATCCGAAAACTCTGTTATAGTTAATTCTCAGCGTTCTGATTCCCGTCGCGTCACGTTCACGCGCCTCCATTTCCAGAATCATTTTGCTGCCGTTCTTTTTTATTGCACGTAGCTCGTCGAGTTGCGCGTTATATCCCTCTTTGACGTAACCTCCTTCCTTCATCTGCAAAGGCGGATCGGGATTTATCGCGTTGCCGATAAACTCGGCAACGTCAGACATATCCAAAAGATTCTCTGATACGTCGCAAAGTATTTTTGATTTAAAGCCGGAAAGCTGAAACTTTATATTGGGTATTACCGAAATCGAATCGGCAAGCGCAATACAATCCTTGGGCATAATATTGTTATTACTGATTTTGCCTGTAAGCCGTTCAATGTCCTTAACGCTCTTTAATAAATCGATAAGCCCCAGCCTTATTACGGTAGAATTGAACAGTTCCTCAACGCCGTCGAGCCTGTAATCGATATCATTTTTATTCGCGAACGGATATAAAATTCCGTTATTGAGAAGTCTTGCACCCATAGCTGTCTGCGTTTTATCCAGAAGCCAGATCAATGAACCGTATTTTTTGCCGTCACCCAAGGTTTTTACAAGTTCAAGATTTTTAATAGCCGTAGCGTCAAGCTGCAAATAGCTACTGCTTACTACAAACTTCACGCTATCTATATTTTTGAGCGTATGCATCTGTGTTTCTTTCAGATATTCAATTAGCGCGCCTGTTGCACTGACGGCATAAACTCTATCCGCAATAGAATACGCCGAAAGAGTTTTAGCATTAAACTGTGTTAAAAGCGTTCTTTCAGCCGAAGAATAATTAAACGCCCATGCAGGATAGCTTGAAAAGTGCGGCAAAATTCCACGGGTAATTAAAGGCTCTTCACGCACAGCAAACAACATATCGTCATTGCAAATCACCTCTTTTACTCCAATTTTAACCATCTGCATAGTACTCTGCGTGACGCAATTATCTCCTGAATACTCTGTAGCAGATAACTCACCCGTAGTTATATCCGCCCAAGCCATAGCAACGTGATTTTCATTCTTATATACGCAGCAAACATAATTACTCTTCTTTTCGTCGAGATGTTCGTCATCGGTTATCGTACCGGCAGTAACTACCCTGACAACGTCGCGCGCAACTATACCCTTAGCTACAGACGCATCCTCCAGCTGCTCGCATATTGCAACCTTTTCACCAAGCGAAACAAGCTTTGCAATATAAGCATCGGCGGAGTGATGCGGCACGCCGCACATAGGCGCACGATTTTCAAGACCGCAATCACGACCGGTCAACGTCAAATCGAGCATTTCCGAAGCCCTGATTGCGTCCTCATAAAACATCTCGTAAAAGTCGCCGAGTCTGTAAAAAATTATACAATCCTTGTATCTTTCCTTAACGGAAAAATAATGTTGCATCATTTGTGAAAGTGCCATAAATTTATCCTTTAAACACGTTCGCCGTATAGCGAAATTCCGTTTGCTTTAGTTATTTTTAAAGTTACAAATTCTCCGATAGCGTTGTTATTGCTTTCAAAGTAACTCATTCTCCCGTACTCGTCTCTACCGCAGTACAATTTTTTCTTCTTATCGAAGTCTTCGCATAAAATTTCCACAGTTTTTCCCACGTAACCAGAAGATTGATCGCGCGTTAGTGAATTTACAAGTTCAACGAGCTTCATTATCCTAACTTTACTAACCTCTTCGGGAATTTGGTTGGGCATTTTTGCCGCTACAGTTCCGTCCCGTTTTGAATAAACGAATGTAAACGCTGACGAATACCCAACTTTTTTTACAAGATTCAAGGTAGCTTCGAAGTCTTCTTCCGATTCATTCGGGAATCCAACAATCAAATCAGTTGTTACAGTGCAGTCCGGCACGTGCTTTTTAAGTATTTCTATCTTTTTAATGTAATCTTCAACGGTATACTTTCTGTTCATTGCCTTTAAAATTTCATCGGAACCGCTTTGTACCGGCAAATGAACACAATGACAGATTTTAGGATTTCGTGCAATAACCTTTGCGAGCTCTTCGGAAAAATCTTTAGGATGACTGGTCATAAAGCGAAGCCTGAATTTTCCGTCTATATTCGCTACTTTTTCTAAAAGCTCTGGAAATGAAAGCTCATTCGTTCCGTTACCGTATGAATTTACGTTTTGCCCTAACAGGGTTATTTCCTTATAACCCTTTTTTACAAGCTCTTCGACTTCAGCAATTATATTTTCAGCCTTTCTGCTTCTTTCTCTGCCGCGAACGTAAGGCACTATACAGTAACTGCAAAAATTATTGCAGCCATAAGTTATATTAACCCACGCATTGGGATAGCTTGTCCTGAGAGGCTTATCACCTTCAAATATACTGCCTTCATCGTCCTCTACTTTTATAACTGCTTTTCTCTGAGTGCGCTTTAATTGAATATATTCCTTTAATTTATGTAAGTTGTGAGTCCCGAAAATAACGTCAACGTAAGGGAATTTAGCGTGCAGATTCTCAGCTTTACCAAGCTGTTGCGGAAGACATCCGCCCACCGCTATTATCATATCCTTCTTTTCGGCTTTAAGTTTTTTCAGCATACCGATATTCCCGAACGCGTGGTTTTCCGCATTCTCTCGTATGCAACACGTATTAAAAACGACAACGTCAGCCGACTGCATTTCATCGCAGCTTTTATATCCGAGTTCGCAAAGCATACCCGCAATCTTTTCCGATTCGTGCACGTTCATCTGACACCCGTATGTTACTATATGAAAACTTTTCTGTTCAGACATTTAAAAAAACTCCAGTATATTCCACTTAATTATACAATTTTTACAGTTTTTTTTCAATAGATTTGCAACAAATATTTAATTTTATAAATACTAATTTTAATGACAAAACTTTTAAAAATACTGACAATTATATTTTTAAGCCTTCTGGCAATCTTCGGAACGCTTATAATGACTTTTACTTTAATTACGAAAGACGCAGTTCTTGACGCTAACAAGCTGACAGGCGCAGGTCAAAAAGTAATTATTTATGACGATAACGGCAACGAGGTTATCAGCGCCTCGCTTGACGATAAAAATAAGAGCGTTGCGTTAGGAGATTTGCAACCGCATACGATAAATGCATTTATAGCGTCCGAAGACCGAACGTTCTTTTCTCATAACGGGCTGAATTATAAACGCATGATTAAGGCGTTCTTTAAAAATATTGCCGCCGGCTCCTTTAAAGAAGGCGCTTCCACAATCAGCCAACAGTTAATTAAAAATACACACCTTTCAAACGATAAAACTATTAAGCGCAAGCTAAAGGAAATTAAACTTACCAAAATACTGGAAAGCAAATATTCTAAAAACGAAATTCTTGAAATGTATTTAAATACTATTTATTTCGGGCACAGCTGTTACGGATTGCAGAGCGCTGCACAGTTCTATTTTGATAAGAAAGCCGAAAATCTCAATCTTGAAGAGAGTGCGACGCTTGTCGGACTTCTTACCTCACCAAATAATTTCTCACCGTTCAGGAACCCCGAAAAAAGCTTATCACGCAGAAACACCGTATTAAAAAGCATGAAAGTATGCGGTTTTATTGACGAAACAACTTATAAAGACGCAATAAATACGCCGCTAAACGCAAAAAAGTCGGTAACCGATAACAAGTGCGGCGACTATCTGAACGCAGTTTTTGACGAGCTTGAAGAGATAGATTTTAACCACTACGCAGTGACTAACGGCTGTATAATTAAAACTTATCTTAAACCCGACGAGCAGACTTTTATAGAAAACTTGGACTACCCTTGCGACAATTCTGTAATCATTACCAATAATGTTACTGGAGGAGTTTCTGCCTATAAGTCCTCAATCAGCGGCGCAAAACGCCAAATCGGTTCCACCGCGAAGCCTATTTTCGTGTATGCCCCCGCATTAGAAGAGAAACAAATAAATACTTTTACTAAAATTTTAGACGAAAAGATTGATTACGGCGGTTACTCACCTGAAAACTTTGATAAAAAATATCATGGCTACGTAACTGTTGCCGACAGCCTGAAATACAGCTACAACGTACCGGCTGTTAAAACACTAAATGCCCTAACGATAGAAAAAGCCGAAAAATATCTTACAGCAATGGACATAAAACTTGATGACGAAGAAAAAAACCTTTCATTTGCCCTAGGCGGAATGAAATACGGCTTAAGTCTGCAAGAACTTGCCGACCGGTATTCTGTTTTCCCCAACGGCGGTAACTTTCGCCCCTCAAAGTTTATAAAAGAAATAGTTTCCGGCGACGGTAAAATTCTTTATAAGCACGAAACCATAAAAAACAGCGTTTACTCCGTCGGAACCTGCTCACTTATGAACGAAATGCTTATTGACACTGCTAAAAGCGGCACAGCCAAAAAGCTGAAAAGTTTAACCTTTAACGTTGCAGCAAAGACAGGAACCTGCGGAAATTCCGAAGGTAACACTGACGCATATACCGTATGCTATACAAGCGAAAACTGCATTGCCGTATGGCTTGGCGATAAGAACAATAACCGAACTCAGATAACGGGCGGAAACCAATGCTGCGAAATAGCCAAATCAGCCCTGCAAATGCTGTATTCAGAACACACACCCGAAAACCTTGATACGACTTCAGGAACCTCAAGCGTAAATATTGACAGGGAAGATTATGAGGAAAGCGATAAATTAATTCTTTGCGACGCACTATGCCCCAAGCTAAACGTTTTAACCGTAAAAGTTTTAGCAGGCAACGAACCGAAAGAGCAGTCAACGAAATTTTCTTCGCCGCATATTCCCACTCCGACTATTTCAGTGCAAAACGGTACAATAAATATTGAATTATGTCACGCGAAGTACTATTCTTATATCATAAAACGGATAAATAATAGTAAAATTGATGAAATATACAACGGAAAATGGCAAAACACAATTACAGACAGCCCCGCGGAAGGATATTACACCTACACCGTTACACCTTACTTTGAAAGCAGTGAAGGCAAATTCAATGGTAATGAAATAACGCTACCTCCGGTAAATCTTACGAAAGACGGACAGGCACCGCAAATCAAAATTCCCGATATTGCACAAAAAGACTGGTTTAATCAATAAATTGAAGCTACTTTCAACTTAAAAAGCTATGCAGCCCACTATCCTTAAAAGTTTAGTGGGCTGCAGTTTCTTTAACTTCATTTAATTATTACTCTTGTGAAAAATAAAGGCACATTCCTTTTCGCACTTAATCTTACTTTTTCTTTTGCTTAGCTCTGTGAGTTGTCTTACAAAATAATTTTCGTTATCAGGAAAAACTTTTTGCGTTATAAAACGTAATAAGTCTATTGCTTCCGTAGATTCTTTTAATACAAATTCAGGCGTACTCCAGCCGTCAATTACCGGCGAATAGATTTCATACATAATATCATAAAACAAAGCCGATCCTTCAATAGGTACTTTTCTTAGTAAATCTTTCTTCCTATCAAAAATAAGCATCCCTTTCAACATAGCATATTGTCTGCTATTTAAAACAACTTCGTATATCTGCATAACAAGCTTTCACCATTATTTATTTAAATCATATTAAACAATAATCTCTCTCTTCTGGTTTTATTAAAAGTAAAACTTCATATTTTAATTATTTCCAGCGTGGATAGCGCTTCATTCAAAAGATTGTCAACGTCAAGTTTTGCTTCTTCTGCTAAAACTTCCGCCATCTTAGGCCGCGTTACGGGGTGCTTAGGAAGGAATACCGTGCAACAGTCTTCGTAAGGCTGAATAGAAATTTCATATGTTCCTATCAATCTGCTGCGCTCGATTATTTCATCCTTATCAAAACCGCACAAAGGTCTTAAAACAGGCAAGCATTTTATTACGCTGTTTGACGAAGTCATTCCCTCCACCGTTTGGCTTGCAACCTGAGCTAAGCTTTCACCCGTAATCAAGCACTGCGCGCCGCATTTTTCGACGACCTTTTCAGCTAAGCGCATCATAAAGCGTCGCAAAAGCGTCACCATAAAATCGCCGTTGCATTTTTTGTGTATTTCTTCCTGAATATGCGTAACGGAAACTATATGCAAATTCATTCCGCAGGTGTATGCGGAAAGCGTTTTAGCAAGCTCGATAACCTTTTCCTTTGCCTGCATATTCGTATACGGATAACTATGGAAATGAATACCGTCCAAAACCATTCCGCGCTTGGCAATCATATACCCTGCTACAGGGCTATCAATTCCTCCTGAAATTAACAAAAGACCTTTACCCGAAGTTCCGACAGGCATACCGCCGGCACCTTTAAAAAACTCGTTAAAAACAAGCGCCGTACCGTTTTCACGCAAATCAATATTAATTATAAATTGAGGATTGTGCACGTCAACTTTAAGCTTTTCGTTTGCATCCAAAAGCTTTCCGCCGATTTCCGCACTTATCTGCATTGAATTTAGAGGAAAAGACTTGTCAGCACGGTGCGTTTCAACTTTAAACGAACCTTCTTTAAATGATACCTTTTCCGCGGCGTTAAACATCTCTTCCATATCAGTTGAAACTTTCAGCGCAACACTATAAGAATGAATTCCGAAAACTTTTTTAAGTTTATCGCAAATCAATTGTATATCGCTTTCATCAAAGTTTTCAATTAAATATCTGCCGCTGTGCCTATGAATTTCGTGCTTTATTCCCTTAAGACTCTTTTCCATATTTACGGCAAAAACGCGTTCAAACCAACCGCGGTTTTTGCCTTTCAGATGCAGTTCGGAATATCTTATTATAATTACTTTTTCCATTCTTACGCCATTATCCGTTTTCTGTTTGAAACAATTTTATTTAAAATATCTGCCGCCGTTTCAACTTCATCAAAAGTATTATTTGGTGAAAAGCTTAATCTTAGTACTCCGTCAGCTGTAACATCGTCTACACCGCACGCCAATATAACGCGTGAATAGCGCTTTTTCAGGTTGGATGAGCAAGCCGAGCCAGTTCCGATAATCAAACCGTTATCATCCGCCTCGTGCAAAACTGTTTCGCCACGCACGCCTTTTACCGCAACGCACAGGATATACGGCGAAGCGTTTTCAGAAGACAAAACCGTAAACAAGCCGCCATCTAAAAGTCTGCGCATAGTATTATTCAGTACGGTAACTTTTTTAAAGCTTTCATCAAGCCTTAAATAACGGTCAACCGCAGCACCCTCAAAGCATTTTATCGCAAATACATTTTCCGTGCCGCTTCTAAGTCCCTGTTCCTGTCCTCCGCCGTACACATACGGTTTTATTTGCAGGTTTTTTTTCTTTAATAAAGCGCCGCAGCCCTTAACACCGCCTATTTTGTGTGCATTTATTGAATATAAATCAATATTATCCGTAAGCCTAAACGAAATCTTTCCGAAAGCCTGCACGCCGTCGGAATGAAAAAGAGTGTACTTATTTTTCTCTTTTACCTTTTCCGCAATAGAAAAAATATCGTTTACAGCACCAGTTTCATTATTAACGTGAATAACGGAAACAAGCGATGTCTTTTCATCAACAAGGCTTAAAAGATTTTCTATATCCATGCTTCCGTCGGAATTGAGATTTGCAAACCTGACCTCTAAACCGCGCTGCTTTAACTCGTTCACGGCAGAGAACACTGCAGAATGCTCACCGTAGGTAGTGACGACGTTTCCGCGCCTGCCGCCGCAGAATATCGCCTGATTATCGGCTTCCGTACCGCCGGAAGTAAAGACAAGCGAAAAATTGTTTTCGTTCGCTATTCGCGTTAAGATATTGCGCCTTGCTTCCTTCAATTCAAGGTGCAGTTTATAACCGCTTTTATATAGTGCTGACGGATTGAAATATTCCTCTAAGAGATATTTTTCCGCCGCATTTATATATTTTTTATCGGGCTTTTCCGTTGCCGCATTATCTAGATAAATCATTAAATTTCAATAAGACCTTCAAAAGACTGTTTTACCGAACCGTCCAGCTCCACTCCGCTTTCTCCGTACTTAACGAACAAATCTCCGCCTTTAAGCTTAACGGTAATAATTTCACCGTAAAGGCATTTTCCGTTTCTCACCGCCGCAACCGCTGCAGCCGCTGCAGCCGTTCCGCACGACCAAGTTTCGCCGTTTCCTCGCTCCCATACCCGCATTTTTACGGTTACGTTATTTACAATTCGCACACATTCTACGTATACTCCCTGAGGGAAATAACCGCTTTCAATAATCTGCTGTCCGAGCGTATCAAGGTCAATTTCCTCAACTTTATCACAGAAAATTACACAGTGCGGATTACCCACGTTAACTAATGTTATATCATAAGGTTTACCGCCGAAATCAACCGTTTTACAGATAACCTCGCCGTCAAACTTGGAAGGAATAAATCTACCGTCAAACTGGGGTTTTCCCAGATTTACGGAAACTGAGCTTGCCTTGCCGTTAAACGAATTAACGCTTAGCTCCTTCACTCCGCTGCTGCTTTCAATAGTCATCTTTTCACCGGCAAAGCCGTTATCGAAAAGATATTTCGCAACGCATCTTAAAGGGTTTGCCGCCATACCGCCGTCGCTTCCGTCACGGTTAAAAACACGCACCTTTGCATCTGCAACCAGTGATTTTTCTATCATCACTACGCCGTCGGCACCGATTGCATAATGCCTGTCGGAAAAATTGATTGCAAGCGACTCGGGGCAGGTTATCTTATCGTCCATATTATTAAAGAATATATAATCGTTACCGCAGCTGTGCATTTTGCAGAAACTAAGCTTCAGTTTTTCTTTACGCAAATTGTTTATATCTACAAGCTCGGTATTGAACTGATTATACCTTCCTGCAATGACGTCGGCAAGAGCGTTCGCCGTATCAAGAGATGTCAGCACGGTTATCCCGAGAAGTATTGCATGATGATGTAAGCTTATATAGTTTGAAATCGATTCAACGTCCGTTTTTCCGGTATAAACCACGTAATCGATTTTACCTTCGTCCATAAGCCTGAAAATTTCTTCATTTGAAGACAGTCTCGCAACCTCATTACACTCCAAGCCTAAGCTTTTTATAACGTTGCATGTACCCTTGGTCGCATAAAGCGTCAAGCCCAAATCGGCAAACTTTTTAACTATATTTACTATTTCGAATTTGTCCTGATCGTTAATCGTGAAATATATTCCCGAAGGATTGTGCTTTGTCGGGTGCTTCATATTAAAACCGGCTGAAACCAAGCCCTTGAAAAGCGCTTCTTCTATAGTTTTACCGATACCCAAAACTTCGCCGGTGGACTTCATTTCCGGTCCGAGCTGCGAGTTAACGTCGTTGAGTTTTTCAAACGAGAAAACAGGAACTTTTACTGCAACGTACGGCGAATTCGGATAAAGCCCCGTACCGTACCCTAAGTCTTTAAGCTTTTCCCCTACGAGTATACGTGTTGCAAGGTCAACCATAGGCACACCCGTAACCTTGGAAATATACGGAATAGTTCTCGACGCCCTCGGATTTACTTCAATTACGTACAGTTCGTTATGATAGATAAGATACTGAATATTAATAAGACCTTTAGTCTTTAACGAAATTGCAAGCTTGGTCGAAATATCCACCACTTTTCTCAGCATTGCGTCGCTGAGATTGTACGGCGGATATACGGCGATTGAATCGCCGCTGTGCACACCGGCTCTTTCAATGTGCTGCATAATACCGGGAATAAGAACGTCTGTACCGTCCGAAATAGCGTCAACCTCAAGTTCCGTACCCATAAGATATTTATCGCAAAGCACGGCGTTTTCTATCTTTTGGGCAAGTATTACGTCCATATACCTTTCTATATCGTTCTGCGTAAAGGCTATGGTCATATTCTGACCGCCGATAACGTACGAAGGTCGTAAAAGCACGGGATAGCCCAATGTTTCCGCCGCATGCACAGCTTCTTCGCCTGTCATAACGGTGAGTCCTTTTGGTCTTGCTATGCCGAACTGCTCCAAAAGCGCGTCAAATCTTTCCCTGTCCTCGGCAAGGTCAACACTGTCCGCCGGCGTTCCGAGTATTTTTATACCCTTCTTGTCAAGATAGCCGCAAAGCTTTATCGCAGTCTGTCCGCCGAAGGTTATAACCACTCCGTACGGCTTTTCGATATCTATAACGTTCTGCACGTCTTCCGGCGTGAGTGATTCAAAATACAGCCTGTCCGCCGTATCGAAATCAGTTGAAACCGTCTCTGGATTATTATTTATAATTATAACTTCGTAACCAAGTCTTTTGAGCGCCCAAACGCAATGCACGGAAGAATAGTCAAACTCTATTCCCTGCCCTATTCTTATAGGTCCGGAACCTATAACTATAATACGTTTTTTCGTGCTGTTTTCAACGAACTGTTTTGCCTCGTCGTGTTCTTTTTCGTCGTAGGTAGAATAGAAATACGGCGTCTGCGCGGAAAATTCAGCTCCGCAGGTGTCAACCATTTTGAAAACGGCATTTCTATGTGCAGGCAACGGATTACCGGAAATCTTTTGTATTTCTTTATCAGGATAACCGAGCTTTTTACCTTTCAGATACTGCTCTCTGTTTATAGCGGTACCGCAAATTTCATTTTCGTAGTCAGCAAGATTTTTAAGTTTATTTAAGAACCACTCGTCGATTTTGGTAATTGAGTAAATTTTTTCAATAGGCAAACCGCGTTTAATTGCCTGATACACGACGAACAGTCTTTCATCTGATAGCTCGGAAAGCTTTTCCTCTATTTCGCCGTTTGAAAGCTTAGCAAGCTTAGGTAAATTCAGTGTTGCAACCGAAATTTCCGCACCGCGTACAGCCTTCATAATCGCCATTTCAAAACCGGTGCCTATTGCCATAACTTCGCCGGTGGCTTTCATACGCGTGCCCAAGCTTCTCTTGGCGTACAAAAATTTGTCAAAAGGCCATTTAGGCAGCTTAACCACAACATAGTCCAAAGTCGGCTCGAAACAGGCAAAAGTTTTACCTGTTACGTCGTTTCTTATCTCGTCAAGAGTATAGCCCAGCGCAATCTGAGTTGTAACTTTAGCTATGGGATAGCCTGTTGCTTTTGAAGCAAGCGCAGACGAACGCGAAACTCTGGGATTGACTTCTATAACAGAATATTCAAAAGAATCGGGGTTCAATGCAAACTGACAGTTACAGCCACCCTCTATTCCCAATTCGGATATAATATCCAACGATGCAGTTCTAAGCATCTGGTATTCCTTATCAGAAAGGGTTACAGCAGGAGCAATGACTATGGAATCACCCGTATGTATTCCGACGGGATCAAAGTTTTCCATTGAACAAACGGTTAAAACGTTGCCTGCACTGTCACGCAGAACCTCAAATTCTATTTCCTTCCAACCACCGATATATTTTTCAATTAAAACCTGCGTTATGGGTGACAGCATTAAACCGTTGTGAGAAATCAAACGAAGCTCCGCCTCGTCTTTTGCAACTCCGCCGCCTGCGCCGCCGAGCGTGTACGCAGGGCGAATTATTACGGGATAACCGATTTTTTCGGCAATTGCTACGCATTCTTCTACGGTATAAGCTATATCCGAAGGCACGACGGGCTGATTGATTTTCTGCATCGTCTGCTTAAAAAGCTCCCTATCCTCAGCGCGGTCAATGGAATCAAGCTTAACGCCTATTAGCTTAACTCCGTATTCCTCAAGAAATCCCGACTTTGCAAGTTGACAGCCCAAAGTCAGTCCCGTCTGTCCGCCGAGAGAAGCCAGCAAGCTGTCGGGACGTTCTTTTATTATAATTCTTTTTAACGTATCAACGGTAAGCGGTTCAAGGTAAATTTCGTCCGCAAGCGCCTTATCCGTCATAATTGTTGCAGGGTTGGAATTGCAAAGCACGACGTTAATACCCGCGTCTTTCAAAACGCGGCACGCCTGTGCGCCGGCATAATCGAATTCCGCTGCCTGTCCTATAACAATGGGTCCCGAACCTATTACGAGTACTTTTTTTATATCTTCTCTCTTAGGCATGATATTTACCATCCTTGACGTTTTTTATAAATTTATCAAACAGAAACGCAGCATCTCGCGGACCGCCGCAGGCTTCGGGGTGGAACTGCACCGTAAATGCGTTAAGCTCTGGATAATCGAAACCCTCGCACGTGCCGTCGTTCGCGTTTATATAGGAAAGCTTGCCCACGCCCTCAAGGCTTGAAGACAACACCTCGTAGCCGTGATTCTGACTTGAAATGTAAACTCTGCCTGTTTCAAGATTTTTAACCGGCTGGTTTGCTCCGCGGTGACCGTATTTCATTTTCTTTGTTTTTCCGCCCATCGCAAGCGCAAAAAGCTGATGCCCTAAACAAATTCCGAATATCGGAAGCTTACCTGCAAGCTTTTTAAGATTTGCAATTATTTTTACGTTTTCCGCAGGGTCGCCAGGACCGTTGGTTAACATAAGCCCGTCCGCACCGAGGTTCAAAATCTGCTCAGCTGTATAGCTTGAAGGAACTTTTATACAATAACAACCGCGATTTACCAGTTCGCGTACGATATTGTCCTTTGCGCCGAAATCCCAAACGGCAACTTTAATTCCGCTAGCGTTACCGTAATATTCAATTTCCTTACAAGAAACACTGTCAACCGCGTTCTTTATCGTATAAGCGCAGATCTCGTCCAACCTTTTTAAAGGCTTTGAAGTTATCGCCGCGTTCATAACTCCGGCTTCGCGAACGATTTTTGTCAGTTCCCTTGTATCGATACCGTAAACGCCGATAATTCCGTTTTCGGTAAGATAATCGTCAAGCGCCTGCTCGCACCTGAAGTTGGAAGGGTTGTCACACTTTTCCCTTACGATGTACGCGGAAACCCAAGGCTTTTTGCTTTCGCAATCGGCAGAAATCTTACCGTAGTTGCCTATAAGCGGAAAGGTCTGTGTCACAATCTGCCCATAATAGCTAGGGTCGGTAAGTGTTTCTATATAACCAGTCATACCGGTAGTAAAAACCAGCTCGCCGGCTATGTTTCCGTCCGCGCCGAAGCGCTTGCCGACAAACTGCCTGCCGTTTTGTAAAGTTAGATAAACTTTATCATCTTTCATTAGACTATCCTCCGAAATTTATTTGCGGCTTTGCACGACGCTTTCATCTTCTGCAAAACACCTACACTAAAATAAAGACTGATTTAAAAAAATAAATCAGTCAACTATAAAAAACTTTCGTTTTATCGGATAAAATTTTTAATGCAAATAAATCAATAATTCTTCCGTCAGCGATTAACAATATCTGCTTACCGCTGCGGTTAACGTTCTTTAATCTTTCAGTTTTATCGTTAAGTTGAATTACGTCCATTGCAATCTCTCAATCGTATCTTTAAAAGTATACTACACCGAGTTTTTTAAGTCAAGCGAATTTTAAACAGTGTTTTAATATATCGCTTAATACAAGCCAATTAAAAAGTCATAGTTTTTCAGCGATTTGCGCAAAGCTTTATAATCAGGCTCGTATTCAGAGACAAGGCGCCAAAACGCAGGCGAATGATTAAAACATATAGTATGCGTCAGTTCGTGTACTATTACATAACGTTGAATTTCAATGGGCAGCATAAACAATAAATAATTAAAAACAATGTGCTTTTTTGCGTCGCAGCAACCCCACTTGCCTTTATACGCTTTTATTGAAAAACCGTTTGCCGGCAGCTTCATTTCTTCGGAAAGTCTTTGTGCGAGTTCTAAAAAGTCCTTTGAAAAATACTTAATAAAAGTATCTTTAATCTTATCAACCGATTTAACATAAATTGCATCTTTCGTGATCTGGTTACGGTCTGAAATTACAAGTGGGAATTTTTTACCGCAGACGTAAACTTCCTTATATTTTAACACTGCACTGTTGGCTTGTAGCTTAAACGCATTGCCATAAACCACTTTATCCAACCACGCCTTTTTGCTGTTTAAAAATTCCTCAATCTTTCTTTCTGAAACACTCCAAGGCGCATGAACCGTAATTCTATTTTCAGGTGACACTGAAACGGAAAGCGTTTTTCTTACCGAACGAACGATATCGTATTTATACTCCATTGAATTTGACCTTCATCTGCACGCGCAGTTCCCCGTCAACCTTTCCTTCGATCAGATAAAACCCTTCGACATATTGGCGTGAAACTTGAATAACATCGCCTATTTTACACTGCTTAACAAATGTTATCTGCATACATTCCACCGCCTTATTTTCAAGCTCTTCAGGACTGAATACATCCATCAAAAAATCAGCGTATTTGGTATTGTTAACGTGAAAATAATGGTCATAGTCCGAAAAAACGACTTCATGTGAAAGCTTATCTTCGCCTGCGTTTATTGACGGAATTTTCCAGCTTGAAAACTGCGTGCTTCTTTCAGTGTTATAATTCGCAAAGTCCTCATCCTTAAAATAAGCGGAAGACGGAAGCAACGAAAAAGTTTTGGTATCAATCATACCCCACCGCGCAGTTGCAACGCCTACTTTTTCATCGCCGCAATACAATTCATAATCTCGCAAAAAAATTATGTGCTTGGGTTTTAAAGGCCACGTATGTACGGTTAAAACATCCCCGAGTTTAATTCTCCTCTCCAATCGTATGTAATAATTTACAACGACGAAACCTATATTCCTTGGCGCCACGTCCGCATAGCCGAATCCTAATTCATCAGCAGAAAGACATGCAGACTCCTCCAAAAAAGCTAAAAGCGACGAAAACTTTAAACTATCATACGCGTCAACGTCCGTATATCTTAACTCATAACTTTTAATGTTTCTGTACACTGTAAAAACCTCTTTAACCGTTTACTGAATTTTACCATTTAAATAGTTAAAAGTCTATTAAAATACTAAAAAAACCGTAATTATGTCTGACATAGTACTTTTTAATTTAATCAAAATATTGACATTAATCGCAAATTGTGGTAAAATTATTATATATTACGGAGGAAAAAGCCTATGGACGAAAACACAAGGTATTTTGACGATAATCCGAATAAATCAGAAGATACCACAGTCAAGGAAAGCGAGAATAAAAGCGCAATCAGTGCCGACCTTATCAGGGGTCATATTAACACTATTATTCTCCGCACGTTATATGAACGCGACAAATACGGTTACGAAATAATTGAAGAAATCGAAAGCAAGAGTCACGGTCAGTATACACTTAAGCAGCCTACTCTTTACAGCGCGCTTAAGAGACTGGAAACTCAAGGCTATATAAACGCATACTGGAAGACCGACGAAATTTCCCAAGGCGGACGCAGAAAGTATTATACCCTCACTGATTCAGGCAGAGAAATTACCGAAAAAAATCAGGCGGAATGGGAATATTCAAGGACTGTCATAGACAATCTTATTTCCGACCGTTCGTTTGATTTTTCACAGCCTGCGCCTAATAGCGTTGATTTCAATATACTTAAAAAATCAACGTCACGCGTACCCAGAAACAGAACTTACGAATTCGACGAAGAAGACGATGAACCGGAAGAACGTACGGAAGAAGAATTGTTTGACGCCATGCCTAAGCTTGACGTAAAACGCGAGGCCATTACTTTTTCCGAACAAACGGTCTATTTCGAACCTTTGGACCCTACTCCCGTCCAGCCTTCCGAACCGGAGCTTAACGAAGATAAACCTGAAGAAGTTTTCGCAGAGGAACAGCCTGATACAGTCGTTGAAGAAGCTGCAACAGATACAACTGAAACGATAAGTGAAATTGAGGACATAGAAGACAACGTTCCCAAGCAGGAAGACGATTCAATATTCGAAGAACAGCTTGAAGCGGTTGAAGAAACAGAAGAACAGTCCGAAACAATACAAGCTGTTGAAGAAGTCAAAGTGGAACAGGAAGAAATTCCGACTGAGGAAGAAGATCCTCCCATGACCGAGGAGCAAAGACGAATAGTTCACGAAAATTATTTACGACTTATTTCAGAACCTGTAAGAAAAGTTCAACCGGAAGTCGAGCCTGTTCCCGTAGCAGACGAGATAGACACGGAAAAACTTATTTATAACAACAAGCCGGAAACGGAGCGCGATTACAGAAATCTTATAAACAGGCTTTTTATTAAAACTGTTAAGCATAATTCCGCTCCCGAAGAAATTGAGCCTAATACAATAAAACAGCAAGTTCCTGACGAAACTGAGGAATTTGCAACAAAAGCAAACAGTGACGGACTCAAATTAAATTCTGCAGACTATAAAATCGGAAGTCCAAGAAAAAAAAGCTACAACAGAGGAAGCTGTCTTTTCAAAAGCTCACTTATAATTTCAATAGTTTTCCTTCTTGAATTTACGCTATGCCTGCTGTTTAAAAATGAACTTGAAATCGGACTTGCCTATCCCTTCGTCATTCTGTCTATTGCAGCAACGCAGCTTTTAATATTCGGCGTGCTGTATTACACCGACATAGGTAAATATTCTAGAAAGCCTAGTACTACTATTTACTTGTCCGCAAGTATAATCGTAACGATAATTTTAATTTTCATTATATTTATTGTTTCGCTTTTAATAGGAGTAAATTTTGCTTCGGCAGGAAACGTGCTTTCAAGAATTATTATTCCTTGTATTCTTGCATTTAATATACCCGCGTTCGCTGTTTGTTTCTACTTTTTCAGTAAGTAAAAAATGAAAATTCTAATAGTTGTTAAATCAAAGCATCAAGGAAACACTCAAAAAATTGCAGAAGCAATGGCTGAGGTTGCTCCCGTAACCATAGCTATGCTTGAAGACCTTAAATGCTATAAGCTGAGTGAATTCGACATAGTAGGTTTCGGTAGCGGCATTTACTTTGGAAAGCATGATAACGAGCTTATAAAATGTGTTAAAGGCTTATGCAATAAAAAGGCTTACAGCTTTGTATTTTCTACAAGCAGTTCCAAGAATTTTAGAAAGAACAACTCCTCGCTTATTAAGCTACTTGAAAGTAAAAACAAAGTCGTTCTCGGTTCGTTCGGCTGTTTGGGCTATGGAAAACTACTCTTCATTCCCATAAGCAGAAATCACCCCGATATCGATGATTTTGAAGGAGCGCAAAAGTTCATTCTTGATATTATTGAAAGATATAAGTTTCAGCGAAATGACTAAAATTAAAGCCTCGCTTAAAGCGAGGCTTTTTCTTGTTTTCATTTTCTGTTATTTTGCAAATTCGCTTGCGCGGAATTCCCTGATAACGTTAACTTTAATCTGTCCGGGGTATTCAAGTTCCTTTTCAATCTTCTTTGCAATATCCTTTGCAAGGAACATCGTCTGCGCGTCGTCAACCTGCTCAGGCTTAACTATTACACGCACTTCTCTGCCCGCCTGAATTGCGTAGCACTTTTCAACGCCGCGGAAATCTCCGGCAATGGCTTCAAGCTTTTCAAGACGCTTAACGTAATTAGTGCCCGTTTCCCTTCTTGCTCCTGGTCTTGCGCCTGAAATTGCGTCAGCAGCAGCGACAAGCACAGCTTCGATTGTTTTGGGCTCTACGTCGCCGTGGTGAGCTTCAATTGCGTTTATAACCTTGTTGCCTTCCCTATACTTCCTTGCAAGATCTGTACCAATCTGAATATGCGTTCCTTCCTGTTCATGGTCAACGGCTTTACCAATATCGTGCAGAAGACCTGCGCGTTTAGCAAGCGTTACGTCAAGTCCGAGTTCGGAAGCCATTAATCCTGCAAGCTGAGCAACTTCAATGGAATGCTTGTACACGTTCTGACCGTAGCTCGTCCGGTATTTCAATCTGCCGAGTAGCTTGATAAGTTCGGGATGCAGTCCGAAAATGCCAACCTCAAACATCGCACTTTCGCCAGCGGCTTTAATTTCGGCATCCATTTCCTTTCTGACTTTCTCTACAGTCTCTTCTATTCTAGCAGGATGAATTCTACCGTCGGTTATAAGCTTTTCAAGTGAAAGTCTTGCAATTTCGCGCCTTACAGGATCAAATCCCGAAAGAATTACGACTTCTGGCGTATCGTCTATAATAAGCTCAATTCCTGTCGCATTTTCAATCGCACGGATATTTCTGCCCTCACGACCGATAAGTCTTGCTTTCATATCGTCACTGGGAAGCTGAACTACCGAAACAGTAATTTCTGAAGCATGGTCCGCAGCACAACGCTGTATTGCCAGCGAAATAATTTTCTTTGCTTCCTGACTTGCTTCTTCCTTTGCCGTCTGTTCAATGTTTCTTACTTGCAAAGCCACGTCATGACGGGTTTCATCAAGAATTTCGCTTGATAAAAGCTTCTTTGCTTCATCTTTGGTAAGCTGAGCAACCTTTTCAAGCTCCTGAACCATAAGCTCGTGCTGATGGTTGATTTTTTCCTGCGTCTTTTTAATTTCAAGTTCTTTGTTAGCAAGCTCTTTTTTGAACTGCTCAATGCCTTCGTTCTTTTTGTTAAGAGCTTCTTCCTTTTTGTCGAGCGAATCCTCTTTCTGTAAAAGTCTCTGTTCCTGCTTCTGAAGTTCGGATTTCTTCTCTCTGGTTTCCCGTTCAAACTCATTTCTGAGTTGTAGTTCCTGTTCCTTTGCTTCTAATATTGCTTCTTTTTTTAGCGCTTTACATTCAAGTGAAGCATCGTCAATCATTTTCTTAGTTCTTGTCTGAACTTCACCCAATCTCTTTTCTGTTAACTTTCTGTTTATAAGAAAGCCGACAAAAAAGCCAATACCGAGGGCAACTACTATACCTATGGAAAGACCTATCGCCAAACCTAGATTTGCATTACCCGCAAGAAACAGGACGCTAAGTAAATTCGTTGTCATTTTTAGCCTCCTGACGTGATAATTAAATATATACGATCCCCAAAACAAGGGGAAGTTTATATCCATATTCTATTTTACACCCAAGAGTATAAAAAGTCAATTTATTAAAATAAATACTTTTTACAATATATAAAAAAGGCGGAATATTCCGCCTTTTCAGGTTATTTTATATCGTCAAGCCAAAGCTTAACTTCTGCGTCGGAAGGCATGCGCCAGTCGCCGCGAGGAGAAAGCGAAACCGAGCCGATTTTTACTCCGTCAGGCATACACGAACGCTTGAACTGCTGTGTAAAAAACCGTTTATAGAAGTTCGCCAGCCACTTTTTTATGATCGGAGCATCATAAACGCCGTCAAACGCACGCTCTGCAAGATACTGAACCTTAGAAGGTTTAAAGCCGTATCGCACCGAATAGTACAAAAAGAAATCGTGCAGAATATACGGCCCCACTAAATCTTCCGTCTTTTGCGCAATTTTACCGTCTTTCGTGGGCGGCAAAAGTTCGGGACTTATTTCGGTATTCAGTATATCGTTTAGGACGCTTCCGCATTCACCGCCAAGCCTTTTCGCCTCAAAATCGATAAGGTGTTTAACAAGAGTTTTCGGCACGGAGCAATTTACACCGTACATTGACATATGGTCACCGTTATAAGTTGCCCAACCGAGCGCAAGCTCGCTCAAATCACCCGTACCGATTACCAGACCGTTAGTCCGGTTTGCAATATCCATAAGAACAAGCGTTCTCGTACGCGCCTGAGCGTTTTCGTAAGTCGTATCGTGATTGTTTTCGTCTTGTTCTATATCCTTAAAATGCTGTAAAACACTTTCGGAAATCGGTACGGTTTTAGAGGTAACGCCTAGCGATTCGATAAGCTTTAAAGAATTACTTTTCGTCTTTTCGGTTGTCCCGAAGCACGGCATCGTTACGGCTATTATATCCTTTAAGTCTTTTTCTAAAGCCTTAAATGCGCGACACGTAACGAGGAGCGCAAGCGCGGAATCAAGTCCTCCGGAAACGCCTATAACTGCCGTTTTGGACTTAACGTGCTTTAAACGCTTTTCAAGCCCCTTTTGCTGAATTGTGAGTATCAGTTCACTTCTTTCACTAAGTCCGTCACTAGGAATGAACGGTGTTTTTGAAAATTTGCGCAATAGCTTAAAACCGCTATTATCCGCATCAAACTTTAAGTACGTATATACATCTTCGTTTTCTAAATTAAAGTATCCGCTTGAAGTTCTGCGCCTTTCTTCGGCAAGCATTTCAACGTCAATTTCGCCGTATAAAAGTCCGTTATCAAAAAGCTTGCTTTCCGATAGAGCAACTCCGTTTTCAGCAATAATATTGTGTCCGGCAAATACCGTATCGGTAGTACTTTCGCCGTTTCCCGCGTCACAGTAAATGTAACCGGAAACAAGCTTTGCCGACTGCATTTTTACCAGATTACGTCTGTACTCCGCTTTACCGACGGTTTCATCACTGCACGAAAGGTTTACGACTATATTCGCACCTGCTTGAGTATGTTCTATTGACGGTGAATTCGGCGCCCACAAGTCCTCGCATATTTCCGCCGCCACTGTAAATTCAGGAAAATTTCCGGCTTGAAATATTAAATTACAACCGAACGGCACACCGTCAATACAACCAATTGAAACGGTTCCTGTTCTTTTAGGTGCAGATGAAAAGTGTCGCTTCTCATAAAATTCACCATAATTTGGAAGATACGTTTTAGGGATTACTCCTAAAATCTTCCCTCCGTTTATTGCAACGGCACAGTTGTATAATTTCCCAAAAGCTTTAATAGGCGCTCCAACGAATATAAGGGTTTTCAATTCACTTGTATTTTCGCCTATTTCTTTTAATGCTTTTTCACATGCAGTAATTAAAGCGGTTTGATTAAACAAGTCGCCACAGGTATAACCGCACAAACAAAGCTCCGGAAAAACAGTAAGCTGACTGCCGTTTTTCGCACTCTCTTTAATTGCTTTAATTATTTGCTTTGTATTAAATTCTACGTCCGCAACCTTTATTTCCGGAGTCGCGGCGCAAACTTTAACAAATCCGTATTGCATTTAGTCCTTCTTGCTGAGTGAAGCTTTATGCGCTTCCCTAATTTTTGCGTCAAGCTCCGCCATAAATTCGGGATGCTCTTTAAGATAATCCCTCATCTTCTCGCGCCCCTGTGCAAGTTTTTCTTCATTATAATATACGAAAGCGCCGCTCTTTGTAAGTATACCGTATTCAATACCCAAATCTATAAGACAGCCTTCCTGTGAAATACCCTCGCCGTAAATAATATCGAATTCCGCAACCCTGAACGGAGGCGCAACTTTATTTTTTACGACCTTACACTTTGTTCTGTTGCCTATAACGTCACCGCCGTTTTTTAGCGCGTCAGCTTTACGGATGTCAAGTCTTATTGTTGCAAAGTATTTAAGAGCTTTACCACCAGGTGTGGTTTCGGGATTGCCGAACATCACGCCTACTTTTTCACGCAGCTGGTTAATGAATATGACACAGGTTTTTGAACGGTTGGTTATAGCCGTAAGCTTTCTTAAAGCCTGCGACATTAGCCTCGCTAAAAGTCCTACGTGAGTATCGCCCATATCGCCTTCTATTTCCGCTTTTGGCGTAAGCGCAGCAACGGAGTCTATTACTATAACGTCAACCGCGCTTGAGCGCACAAGCGATTCACAGATATCAAGCGCCTGTTCACCCGTATCAGGCTGAGAAAGATAAAGCTCGTTGGTATCAACACCCAAAGCGTGCGCATACTGTGCGTCAAGCGCGTGCTCTGCATCGATGAAAGCCGCAACGCCGCCCATCTTCTGCGTTTCCGCAATTATATGCAACGCTACCGTAGTTTTACCTGAAGACTCGGGACCGTAAATTTCCAAAATTCTTCCGCGAGGTACGCCGCCGACCCCTAACGCAAGGTCAAGCGAAAGGCAACCGGTAGGAATAAATTCCAAATCGGCGTTCACGTTGTAATCACCGAGCTTCATTATCGCGCCTTTACCGTACTGCTTTTCAATCATAGCTACGGTTGAGTTAAGTGCTTTGAGTTTTTCTTCGTTCATATATTTTCTCCTGAATTATTTTAACGTTTTGAATGCATGGAACAAGGCAAGATTTACCGCAGTTTCTGTTATATCATTCCTGCCGCCTTTTAAATTATATTTGTAAACCGAAATCGTATCCTTTACACCGACAGCTATGTATAAGAGCCCGACAGGTTTTTGTGAATTGTCTGACTTAGGTCCGGCAATCCCTGTAGTAGCTATGCAAATATCGCATTTACCGCCGTTTAGCAGCCCTTCAGCCATTTCATACGCCGTCTGCGGCGAAACTGCCCCGTACTGCTTCAAGGTCATTTCCTGAACGCCCAATCTTTTCATTTTGGATTCATTGGAATACGTATTAAGTCCTTCATAAAAAACCGAACTGACCCCGGGGATTTCCACCAGTTGTTTACTTACTCCGCCGCCGGTAAAAGATTCGGCTACGCTCAACTTCATGCGTCTCAATTTCAAAAGCTGAAAAAGCCTGTATGCAAGCGGCGAATTTTCAAACGAATAAATATATTCGTTAAGAATTTCAACCATACTTCTTACAACTTCGTCAAGCACCATTTTAGGCGTTTTACTTGAATAGATTATTTCTATACAACAATCCCCAAGGCGTTCTCTGACGTTAAAATCAATTTCGGGACAGACTGCCTTTGCCGCTTTTAACGCAGAGTTAATTTTAGTAACGGATGCTCCAACGGTTTTAATATATGTCCTGTCGTACTTAATCCCGTATTTTGCATCAAGCACTCTTTTGACGTCTTTAAGCTGAAGCCTGTTTTCCTTGTCCGAAAAATATATAAATACCAGACTTTTTCCCGCTTTTAAGATACCGAGTTCGTCAAACGGTTTACCGTAAAGCGACGCAACAAACTTCTTTAAAGTGTTTTCCATCACTTTCGGACAGTAGAGCAAAACATTCGAATATCCGTCTTTTGCATCTTTCAATGCGCGGATAATTTCATCAGAATCGCTGTAAGAAATATATGCAACTTTATCAAAATAGTACCCGAAGCCCGACAAGGTTTCAAGTATCTTTTCCGTTTCCTCAAAAGTGTTAGATTTTTTGTTTCTGAAAGTCAGAAAGCAGTTTTTTACTGCTGTACTTTCACGTGTTTCAATATTGCTCATTGCTTCAACACTTCTATATTTTTAACTATATAATTAACGCCCGATACTACTGTTAAAATTACGCAAAGCGCAAAAAAACCAAGTCCGATATAGTTGATAATATCACAAATCAAATGATCGAAAAATTCATTCAATCCTATTCCGAACAAAAGAAGAGTTACGCTTGCATCCTGAGATACGGTCTTATACTTTCCCACTTTATCGGCAGCAATAACTATGCCTGCATTGGCTGCAACCATTCTGAAGCCGCTTACAATTATTTCCCTTGCAAGTATTGCGGTAACACCGCAGC
This sequence comes from uncultured Clostridia bacterium, assembly GCA_947175515.1. GTDB lineage: Bacteria > Bacillota > Clostridia > Christensenellales > Borkfalkiaceae > Coproplasma. The sequence goes on from CAMWNA010000013.1 coordinate 25,100, forward strand.
CTGCAACGATTATAGCCCAATTACCCAAATTCGCCGTGAAAATTTCCGGAACCGTTAAAAGAACAACGAATCCGGAAAGATTTAAAACCTTATCCGCAATGGGGTCGAGAAATTTACCGAGATTGGTAACGAGGTTATATCTTCTTGCTATCAAACCGTCGAACAGATCGGTGAATTCCGCAAGAAGAAATACCGCAAGAGATACGAAATAATGACCGGTAAACTGAATATAAAACAGCGCAATAAAAACGGGAATCATTACTACCCGACTGATTGTTAGCTTGTTAGGCAAATTCATAATACCTTTGCCGGCCGCTATTTTATAAAATTTGTCGTTTTTGAATTCCTCTTTCTTCTCGTCGTCGGTCATAATTCAAAATCTCCAGTTTTACCGTATAAATCGTAGCTGTCACTGTCCGTTACGGTTATTTCGTAATACTTGCCCTGTACGGCGTTATAGGCGTTAAAGTAAACTTTTCCGTCTATATCCGGTGCGCTGAAATACGCTCTGCCGTAAAAACAGTTTTTGCCGTAATCTATTCCGTCGCACAAAACTTTTAAAGTTTTACCCACGTAATTTCTTAACTTGGTCGCAGAAATCTCGCGCTGCACCGCGTAAAGCTCTTGAACACGTCTGCGTTTCACTGAATAGGGAACCTGACCTCTAAGCTTATATGCCGCAGTGTCAGGCTCGCGCGAATATGCGAAGAAACCGCAGTTATCAAGCTGAGCCTTATGCAAAAAGTCACAAAGCGCCTCAACCTCCTCCTCCGTTTCGGTAGGAAAGCCGGTTATAAAAGTTGAACGAATCGCAATTTCAGGAATTGCCTTTCTGAGCTTTGCAAAAAGGTTCAGATACTGTTCTCTGCTTCCCGTACGGTTCATAAGCTTCAAAATTCTGTTTTCGCTGTGCTGTAAAGGAATATCAAGGTATTTAACTATCTTATCATTGGTCTTTATCTCGTCAATCAACTCATCGTCGAGCATATCCGGATAACAGTACAATAATCTTACACTATTAATGTTGACAAGGGTTGTCAACTTTTGCAAAATTTCTTTTAATTTTTTTTGTCCGTATAAATCAATACCGTATCGCGTTACGTCCTGCGCAACCAAAATCAGTTCGGAAATATCTCCAAGCCCTTCTGCTTCTTTTAAAAGCTGCTTCATAGGGAAACTTTTATACTTGCCTCGTATTTTCGGAATAAGGCAATAAGTGCAACGGTTATTACAGCCGTCTGCAATTTTTAAGTATGCATAATGCACGGGCGTGGTAAGAACCCTATTAAAACCTTCGTCGGCTTGTCCTTGCCCTACAAAGTTAACTCTGCCGTCTGAATATGATTTTTCCAGTGCTTCAAAAAGCTTATCGTAATCGTTCGTCCCGAGAAAAACGTCCGCTTCTTCAAGCGCAGCAAATGTTTCACCGATAAACTTCTGAGGCAGACATCCGGTAACAACAAGCTTTTCAAGCATTCTGCTTTTGTAAAGCGCACAATCCAAAACCGTTTCTATTGCTTCCTTTCTTGATTCGTTCAAAAATGCACAGGTATTTACAATTATTATCTGCGCCTTTTCTATATCATCCGTGATTGGTGCGCCTTTCTCTTTAATTATTGACAAAAGTTTTTCGGAATCTACTCTGTTTTTATCGCAACCGAGCGAAATAACCCCGAACGACTTCTGTGAAAAATCAATCATCTATATCTCCGTAAGTTTTTTCAAACTCTTCACGTGAAAGTATGACCTTTCTGGGTTTCGAGCCTTCGGAATGGGTAATATAATTCATATTCTCCATCCAGTCGATTATCTTACACGCTTTAATATATCCCACGGGGAAACGACGCTGAATCATAGATACCGACGCTTGATTTGAAGTGACGCAGTATTTAAGCGCCTGAATGAAAGTATCGTCTATTTTAGCCTCGCTGTCGGCAGCTTCGCCGTCGCCGCCGACGCTCGTCTGCTCTTCAACCTCAACTTTATTTATAAAGTCGGATACGCTTTGGTCAAAATACGTTTCATTGTGCAATTTTACGAAATCGGTAACCTTCTGCACCTCGTGCGTATCAATAAAGCAACCCTGTATACGCGAAAGCTCAGGGTTTTCCGCTGAGCGGAAGTACATATCACCTTTGCCCAAAAGCTTCTCACCACCGCCGACGTCGAATATCGTACGCGAATCGTCAAAGGAGTTTACTTTAAAACCTATTCTGGTAGGCAGGTTTGATTTAATTAAACCTGTAATGCAGTCAACTGAGGGACGCTGAGTTGCAAGTATAAGGTGAATACCGCAGGCACGCGCTTTCTGAACCAGCTTTATAATTCTGCTTTCAATATCTTTCTTTGCCTGTAACATCAAATCACCGAACTCGTCCAAAATAATGACGATTTTCGGCAGTTTTTCTTCCCCTTCAGGTAGATGGCTGTTATATTCGTCAAGGTTCTTGGTTGCCGTTCCCTTTTCCGTCATATCCTTGAAAAGCGAATACCTGCGCTCCATTTCCTTGATTGCCCAGTTCAATGCTTTTATTGCCTTGTCGACCTCATAAATAATTTCGTTAATCATAAGGTGCGGCAATTTGTCATAGGAAATAAATTCAACCTGCTTGGGGTCAACCAGAATGAATCTCAATTCTTCAGGACCGTATTTATAAAGAAGGCTTACGAGCAGCGCGCTAAGACAAATACTTTTACCGCTGCCCGTAGTACCTGCTACGAGCAGATGCGGCATCTTGGTAATGTCGGGACAAACTACGTTTCCGTCAATATTCCTGCCGAGCGCAAAAGTTATAGTGTTTGCTTTGCTGTTTATGAACTTTTGGCTAGTAAGCATACTCTTAATACCAACAACCGTTCTTGAATTATTAGGAACTTCGATTGACAGTGCGCCCTTTGAATAGTTCAAATAGGCGGTGACGTTTTCCTTCATTAACGCCATTGCAACGGCTTCCCTGTAATTAAGTGATTGCTTGATTTTGGTTTTATCTTCAATTATAACGTCGTAGCGCGTGATTGCCGGACCTATGGTAACATTAGAAACCTCGCTGGCAATTTTAAATCTAGCAAGCGTTTCAACTATAGTCTGCTTATTATCTTCAATTTCTCCAGTATTTACGTTGCTGTTTTCGGGGTGATCGTCAAGAAGATCCAAAGTAGGGCGAATATACTTCTTCCATACGTGCTTGGGTTTTTCCTCCTGCACAGGCTCTTCTTTTACAGGGGCAGAAACAGGCTTAGCCGCAGGCTGTGCCGCAGGTTTTACTTCGGTCTTTCTGTCATACTGCGAAACAGACTCCTCTACGCGCGGCACGTTTACCGAAGACTCCTGACGAGGTGTTTCAGCTACAGGAGCTGAATGTGTAAATGCAGAAAACTGACTTTCGATTTCTTCCAAATCTTCGTCGTCATCGTCTTCGTATTCGAAAAGATTCGCTCTGCTTCTCTCTGCTCGTCTTTCGGAAAGTCTGGATGTGTCCGGCTCTATTCTGTTCTCAGTGCGGGTAATTCCCGCGCCGAATAAATCATACATATTTACGGGACGGCTTTCTTTGGGCTGTTCGGAAGCCTTAGGCGATTCCGCCTTAATCTCGGGCATAGATTGCTCAGTAGGCTTCTCCTCAACAGGCTCAACAACTTCTTCCGCACGGACTACGGGCGTATTAAGTCTGTAGTCTTCACGCTCGTTAAATGCGGCTTCTTCCAAAGGCGCTTCGTAAGCTTGCTCAGATTCGCTTGACGCTTGCAAATATTGTGTTTCATCTATTTCGTCAACCGGTTCGGATAAAATTTCCTCGTGCTGCTGAACCGAATACACGTCGCCTGACTCGCTTGCGTAATCGTCAAGGTTTTCAACGGGTTTATCACCATAAACGTAGCTTGGAGGAGTTGAAACCGCAGGCTGAGACAATACCTCTTCCTGATAACTTTCGGAATAGGTCTGCTGCACGGGTACTGAATTAGGCTTTTTAACGCTTTTACCGTCAGAAAAATTACTCAAATAACTGTCGTCACTCTTAACTGGATGATTAAAATACGAATTTTCATTGAATATCATATTTCGACGGTAACTTTCAGCGGCAAACTCTCCGTTTTCAAAAAGTATCTTGCGACCGAGATTTTCTTTTGAATACTTATCTTCATACTGATAAGTATTCTCCGGCTCCGCATATTGCTGAACACGTTCAGGCGTTCTGCCCTGAGGAATATAAATGCCGTTCTGCTCATACATCTGATCAAGAGGCACTTCCGTTGCCAACTCTCTTTTAGGCTGAGTCGCTACAACGTCTTCTTCAGTTGATGCCGCATTTTTAATAATTTTTGTGCCGTTAATGCTCTTTCTTGTTCCTATTCTTATTCCGCGACCGCCGCGAAGCACACGGTAAATCAAATAGCCGCAAGCAATGGTCAAAATTGAAAAAATTACGTACGCGCCAATAAACGTAGTAAACTTTGCAAACGGATAAACAACTATGGCTGATATTACGCCGCCGAAAGTATAGCCCGAATAGCCCTGAGCGGCGTTTTTATAGCATTTTTCTATGTATCCGCCGTAGCTTGAAAGCGAAACGTTACGGCTTGAAACGGCATGAAACAGAAGAAAAGCAACAAATACCGCAAGCGAAATTACAAGTGCGGTTCTTAGAGAAATTTTAATTCTTTTACCAAAAGTAAGCCTTTCCCCAAGATAGGCAATAAGTCCTATTACAAAATACGAACCATAGCCGAAAGTGCCGTACAGGAAGGTACAAATTGCGCCGCCCACGCCCGCAAAAACCGCCCTGCCGGTTAAAAGCATTAATATAACTATTGCACTGAAAAGCATCAAAGTCATTCCCAAAGTTTCCTTTGTGAATATACTTGAAGCCTTATTATCTTTATCTCTTTTTTTGTTATTCACTGTCGTTCTCCGCCATAATAAGGTAAATTAGACCTATACCATTTAATTATACCA
>CAMWNA010000014.1 GCA_947175515.1 uncultured Clostridia bacterium
ATAAACAACCACCATCCGGCCCATCACGCCATACCCACCGCCTCCCCCCACCCCCCGCCCGCCCGCGCCGGGGCCGGTGCCCTATGGCATACTAAACGGGGCAATATTACGCGCGTGCGCGCGTAGGGAGGTGCGGATATGGCGCTTTGGGTTATAGTTCTCATAGTGACGGTTGCAGCGTTCGTTGCAATCCGCGGCTTTCTCCTGCCCCGAATTTTTTTAAGGGGCGAGTACGGCAGGCTGGCCTTATCCGACCGAGGTTACGGGATAGCCGACGAGGAAAACGGCAGAAGCGTAGTATACGAGCCTGACGTAAAAATAAGAAAGCAGATAAAAAAATACGTGCTTTCCCAGCGCGGCGGCGTAAATCAGCTTGTGTTAAGGCTTGACGAAAGCATTAAGCATATCGATTTTGACGTTGCCGTCTATAACGAATCGGGCGCCGTGTTTAAGGTGCTTAACGTCAGGGAAATAGTTGAAAACGCCGGCTATACAAAAGCTTTAAATCTTCCCCCTCAGACGTCGTTCGTGACTGTTAAGCTTAACGCAGTAAACGGCGAGAGTGAAAGCCGCGGACTTTTCGCGGGCGGCGTAAAGGTTAGTATGCTCGCGGTATATATTGCTTTGAGCTGTCTGACGGACGTCGTGTGCGTGCTGTTTGCAAAGGTTTGCGCGGCGAAGCTTTTCGGCGGACTGTTCGGTGAAAGCTTCCTGCTCCTCGGTAAATCGTGGGGACTGACTGCGGCGGTTTGCGCGGCAGTTATCGTGCTGGACGTGATTTTTACCGTCTTTACGCTGTGGTTCAAGTACGGCAGAAAAACTTCAAAGGGGGCGGACGATGCAGGATTATAAAGTATTATCCAAGGGCAGCTATTCTCCCCGAACGGAAGAACCCGTAAATATCACGCAGTGGCTTTTTGCCGAAAAGGACGGCAAAAGGTATCTGCTTTTAAAGCTTTCAAACGACGGCAGCGCCGTTTTAAGCCGCGTTCGCGTGAAGATTAATATGCTCGACAAAAAGGGCAAATATCTAGGCACGGTCAACGCGGAAAGCTCAAGCATTCCCGAAAAGGGTGAATTCGTCTTTGACGGACTTATAGCGGTCAAAGACGCCTGCACGTCTTTTACGGCTCAGATTCAGATTGAGGATAAAAGCGGCTACGTATATTCGCAGACGGAAAACGGCGTTTCGGTGGACTACGCCGCGGACGGCGAACCGAACGGTATAAACGTAGAAAAGCTTAAAAAAGGTATGGGCGGAAAAAGCGTCGCCGTTTCCGAACGCGGCTTTAAAGCTCCCGTCTTAATTTGCATATTTGCGTGCGTGCTGTTTGTTTGCGCAATTTTGTTTACCTGCCTTCAGCTTATAAGCTTTAAGGAAGGGCAGTATGATTTTCTGCGCTCGGGCGTGGAGTATACTTTCGTTAACGGCGATAAGAGCGATGAAAGCGAGCTTTACGTTACGGGCTACAGGGGTAACTCGCCGAACGTTGTAATTCCCGAACGTATAGAGCGGCACCTCGTCGTTCAGATAAGCGGCGGCGCGTTTTCAGGCAACAGAAAAATCAAGCGCCTTACGGTTGAAGGCGATACGCAAATCTGCCTGCGCGCGTTCTACTGCTGCCCCAATTTAAACTCGGTTGAAGCAAACTCGGTCACCCAGATAGATAACGAAGCCTTTTACGGATGTGCAAACCTTCAAAAGCTTTCGATAAATTCCGCCGTTACGGTCGGTAGACGCGCGTTTTACGAATGCGGAATTACCGCGTTGGAAATTCCCGAAAACACCGTAACGCTTTCACTCGGCGATTACGCGTTTGCAAATTGCGCAAGTCTGAAAGAAATTTCCGTTGAACGCAAAATCGGTTTTTCCGAAAGCGCGTCTGTATTCGGGGGCGCAACCTCGCTTGTTTCGCTGTCGATTGAAAGCCTGCCTGAAAATTACGCGCTTTCGTCGTTGCTGGGCGCGGCGAATGCTTCGCTTGAATACCTTTGCATTAAAAACCTTTCCGCAATAAGCTCAAATTTCTGTACGGGCTTTACTGGCTTAAAATCGTTTGCGGTTGAAAGCCTTGAAAAGCTGACTATAGGCGACGGCGCGTTTAATCAATGCGCCTCGCTTGAGGACGTCAGCTTGCCGTATGGAATAACCGCCGTCGACAATTCGGCGTTTTCCGGTACGGCAATTTCATCTTTTGACGGCAATACTCTCGAAATTATAGGCGAAAATGCTTTTGCCGGCTGTTCCCGATTAAGTACCTTTCAAACCAGTGGCAATACGGTTTTAAATACTATCGGCAGCGCCGCGTTTTCTGGCTGTGAAAGCCTTGAAAGGTTTATTGTGCCTGCGGGCGTTTCCGAATTGCCCGATAATTTGTTTTCGGACTGTTCCTCGCTTGAAAAGGTTGTATTCCTTTCAAGGGAAACTCTGACTAATATCGGCAACGGGGCATTTAACGGTTGCTCGTCATTAAAGCAAATTTCTATTCCTGAAAGCGTGCGGGGGATAGGCTATTCGGCATTCCGCGGCTGTACTTCGCTGACGGAAATAAACCTTCCCGAAAATATCACGCAAATAGCAAGCTATACTTTTGCCGACTGCACGTCGCTTGAATATTTGGATATACCGGAAAACGTGACGGTTTTCAATCCGTATGCGTTCCGCCGCTGTACGTCGCTGAAATCGTTAAGGATAAACGGAAATATTTCAAGCTTCGGCTCGGGTATGCTTCAGGGCTGCACTTCGCTTAAAGAACTATCCGTTCCGCTTAACGTGCGGCTTGTCAATCTTTTTGGCGGCACGGTTCCGGACAGTCTGAAAAAGGTTGAGGTTACGCGTGTTGCTTCTTTGCCTGCCGAAGCATTCCTCGGCTGTAAAAATTTAAGAGCGGTTATCCTTAATGAAAATCTTACACAAATCGGCAATAACGCGTTTGAATCCTGTTTCAGGCTTTATGAAATTTACAACTTGGGCGGTGCGCATATATCCTTCAGTCACGCTATTGAAATTTATAATTCATTGAGTGATGAAATGCCCAAAGCCGAAGATGGCGGCTATACCGCGGCTTATTCGGCGGGGCTTGATATATGGTATCTTATAGATTATCCCGATAATGTAACGGAGCTTTTACTGCCTTCACGTTTTATGTATAACGGCGCGGCGATAGACAATTACACGATTGCCGACAATTTGTTTTACCAAACGGGAGCGACCTCGGCGGTTATTCCCTACGCCGTGAATAAAATCGGCGCTTACGCTTTTTATAACTGCGCTGCGCTTGAAGAAATTACTTTGTCGGACGGTATAACCGCCGTCGGGGATTACGCTTTTTACGGCTGCAATAAGCTTAAAGACTTAAGCATGCCTTCGGGCACGTTCGTAAGCATAGGCGCGAATGCGTTTGCAAACTGCGTTGCGCTTGAACGGATTGAAATATCCGCAACCGCGGTTATAGGCGCTTCGGCTTTTGAAAACTGCTACGGACTTATCCGTGCCGATATATCAGGCGGTAGCGGAATTATGGGCGAAAGGGCGTTTTACGGTTGTTCGGCTTTGGAGAGTATGGTAATACCGTCGGGTATTGCCGCCGTCGGTCAGTCGGCGTTCTCCGGTTGCACGGGTCTAACAAAAGTAACTTTACCGGCCACGCTCCGCGGAATCAATTCCGAAGCGTTTGCAGATTGTGCAAAGCTGCGCGCCGTGGTAAATTACAGCGTGCTTTCAATTACCGCAGGCAGCGTAAATTTCGGCGGCGTCGCACAAAACGCCGTTGCAGTTGCGTCGAATAGTGCGGACGCGGCCGAACTTGAATATATAGAACACGGCGGCGTAACTTATCTGAGGTATAAAACGCGCTGGTATGCCGTTTGGTTTAACAAGTCACTTAGCGAAATCAAAATAGATTCGTTTACGTTCGGCGGCAAACGCGCAGACGAAATAGTTATATGCTCTAACGCGTTCAACGAAGGTTACGAACTTTCTTCCGTGGTTATCGGCTCCGCAGTAAAGGAAATAGGCGCTTATGCGTTCAATAGCTGCTTGAGCTTGACGAACCTTCAGCTTCCGTCGTCGGGGCTAACCAAAATAGGCGAAAACGCTTTTTCGGGTTGTGTGTCCTTGACGGAGATAAATATCCCTTACGGAGTAACGGCTGTTCCCGACAACGCTTTTTCGGGCTGCAGGTCATTAAGTACAGTAACGCTGCCTGACGGCGTGCGCACTATAGGCGAATACGCGTTTTCGGGCTGTGTACGGCTTTCGAACGTCAATTTTCCTCTGTCTGTTACGGTAATCGGCGGCGGCGCTTTTTCGGGTTGCTACTTGCTTACCGAATTAACGTTGCCTGCAAATCTTTCCGTTTTGGGCGCGTCGGCGTTTGCAAACTGCGGTATGCTTAGTTCGGTACGGTTTCCGGATAAGCTCACTTATATAAGCGAAGCCGCGTTCGCAAACTGTACGTCGCTTTCCGACGTGGTTCTGCCGGTCAATTTAAACGATATCGGCAGAAACGCTTTTTACGGCTGTCTGTCGCTACGGCAGGTGCATAATTTAAGTGGTCTGGATATACGGGCAGGCAGCGAAAGCTACGGTATGGTCGCGTATTACGCATACAAGGTTTTTAACGACGAAACACAGCGCCTTTTATTCGCAACGTATGATTTATGCAAATTCGTATACGTAGACGGTGCGTGGTATCTGTACGCTTACGAGGGCTCGTATTACCGCACGGCGGAGCTTCCCGAAGAATTCACCGTCAACGGCAACTTAGTGTCAAGCTATAGCATAAAAGACGGCGCACTCAGAAACTGCCGCTCGATTATGATTCCGGCTTCAGTCAAATCTATCCAGTCCAATGCGATAGATTCCTACGCTACTATATACTACCGCGGTGCGCAGTCGCAATGGCTTGCAATGCGTCCGTATTCGCTTGCTACGGCGGACGTGTATTTCTATACCGATAAAATCAGCGGCAGCGGACAGTGGACCTACGACGGAAACGGAAATATAATTACGTCTGCCGACCGATAACGCGCATATACTTAACGGGAGCTTGAAAGAGTATGAAGAATTCAGAAATTATAGAAAAAATTCCGAACGGTGAAAAAACGGAAATATTGAAGGATATTCTGTCCCTGCCTGATTTAAGCGGCTACGGCGTGCCTTCGGTAAAATGCGCTAAGCTTGATGCGGTCAACGCGCAAAGCGGAGCATATCCCGATTTTACCGCGCTTGCCTGCTCGTGGAACTGCGATGTTGTCGGCAAGGTTGCGCAGGATTTGTCGTTACGCGCAAAATCGGACGGGGCAAACTTAATATTCACTCCCGATATGCGGCTGTGCGCTAACCCGTACAAGACGGGACTGACAGAGGACGGCTTTTTGGGCGGAGCGTATCTTTACGCGGTTACCTCGTCGGTAAAAAATTCGGGCGCGGCTGTGTGCGTTGTAGGATGCAGTATGGACGAAAAAGATATAAAATACCTCGATAACGAACCCGACGTGCGCGCGCTGTACGATTATTTTTACGCGCCCTTTGAATGCGTTTCCGTCTTTTCGGGCGAAGCGGCGGTCTTAACTTCTCACGCGTTGCTTTCTGGCGGATACAAAGATATAAACTCCCGAGCGTTTATAAGCTTTGCGCGTAAAGCCGTCGGTAATTCCGGCTTCGTGCTTTCGTCAGCCGCGGACGGCAAAGTTATCTTGGACGGCACGCAGAAAGCCGAAAACAACGAAAGGCTTGACGAAGCCGTGGATAAGGTAATTGAATTTATTGATTACTGCAATGCCGAAAAGGCGCAGAATTTAAAGAATATAAACGTTTCCGACCTCGCTTTACGCGCGGCGGAGGAAAGCGTCGTGCTTTTAAAGAACGATGATTCCGCACTTCCGCTTTCAGCAAAACAAAGGCTGTGCGTTATAGGCAAGCCCTTTGAAAGCGAAGAGGCGCAGGCAAGCTTTTTTCAGCTTATTGCCGAGAGTGAAGCTTTTGATTTCACGGGTTTTGCACAAGGATATACTGCGGACGGCACGCGCGACGATAATCTCGTTGAAGAGGCGGTTAAGCTTGCACAGGACTCGGACGCGGCGTTGCTGTTTCCGGTCACGGGAAGCACAAGCGAGATTGAGCGCGTTTCGGAGGGCAGGCTTAAACTTCCGGCGAACCGCCTTGCGCTTATAGGCGCGCTGAAAAAGGCAAACGCAAAAATTATCGCAGTGCTGCCGCCTTGCGTTCCTGCGGACGTATCATTCGACGGCGGAGTTAGCGCATTACTGCTTGCCGACGTAAACTGTTCGCGCGGCGGCGAAGCTCTTATTAATATCATCTCTGGCAAAAAATGCCCTTCCGGCAAGCTTGCAAGAACTCTTTACGACGACGCGGACGAGCTTTTCTCTAAGCTTAAAAGCGACGTTGCGTCGGGCAGATTAAAGACCGGCGCGTTCATAGGCTACCGCAGATACGATACCGAAGGCGTTAAAGTAAGGTACCCTTTCGGTCACGGCTTGAGCTACGTTAAGTTCGAATATTCCAACCTAACCGTAAACGGAGAAACGGTGGAAGTTACGGTAAAAAACACGGGCGGTATTGCCGCGGCGGAAGTAGTTCAGCTTTACGCCGGCAAGCTGCAAACAAATATTCTGCGCCCTGAAAAGGAGCTTAAAAGCTTTGCAAAGGTTTTCCTCGGCGCAGGCGAAAGCAAAACTGTGCGCTTGAAGCTCAGGCCGACCCAGCTTGCCGTATATAACCCTGAAACGGGCAGGCGTGCAATAGAGGACGGAGCGTATAAAATTTATATAGGCTCGTCGTTAAACGATATAAGGTTGGAAACGCAAATCAACGTAAACGGCACGCGGTTAAAGGGAGGAACTCAAAGAAGGTCCGACTATCTTCAGTCGGAAAGCAACGTTATTGAAAAGGGTTACACTTTAGGCCCCGTCCGCCGCACTAACGATAAATTTAAACTTCTGCGCACGGTCAGCCTTTCCGTTCTCTTGGCGTCGCTCGTCGGAGGCGTCGTTCTCGGCTTCCTGCTTGCGCTCGGTGTGACTTCTTTAAGCTACAGCGTAGGGGCAAAGGTATGCTTTGCGCTAATCTGCATATTGTGTTCGGTTTCACTTACGGGGTTTTTGGTGGGCGTGGGGTTATTGAACAACGCTAAAACCGAAGCGCCCGTTATAGAGCCTGCAAAGTCCGCAAGCGGCGTTCGGGAGGAATTACCCTTTGAAAAGCTCTTCGAAGAAAGCTTCGGCAATGCGGAGCATTTACCCGAAAGTAAACGTGAAGAAAGCTTATCCGAAGATATTCAGGAAATTTCAGAATACATAGACGGCTCGCTCGATTTTAAAACGGTTTGTTCTGAGTTTTCTCTATTTTCCGCCGAACGCGGTATATCCGTAGGCGTGCCGTCCGTCCGCAGACTATTTTCAGCCCTATGCGCTTCGCGCTTCGTGCTGCTGAAAACCAATCCTGCGCTTGCCCCTGAATTTTTGAAAATACTTTGCGCATATTTCGGCTCGGCGTACTGCCCTGACTTATTGCCTGAGGATTTAAAGGGCGCGTTATTTGCGGAAACGCAAAACGGAGCCGAGGCGTCCGATTCGGCAAAAGCCGTTGCCGGAGCAATGGATAAAAAGCATGCGGTACACGTTGCCGCCTTTGCGGAAATGAGTTTAAAGGAAACAGGCGAAGCTTTCGCGCCTTTTGAAAAGTATATACGCAACCCGTTGTCATCTGTCGGAAGAACACGGTTTAAAGTTCCGCAAAATCTTTGGCTTATGCCCGTTTTAAACGGTATTTCTGATTTGTTTGAAGCGGACGGGTTCCCGTTGAAGGAGGGGTGCCTTCTCGATATAGATATATCTGCGGTGCCGGAAAAGCAGGTAAAAACGCCCGTGCGCGAGCCGAGCTATTATCAGCTTAAAAAGTTGGCTGACGCGGCAAAGCGCGCTTATTGCCTTGACGAGGAGAAATGCTGGAAAAAGCTTGATAAGTTTGAAAAGCTTTTATCCGAAAAATCGGATTTTAAGCTTGACAATAAAACCTGTCAAAGGCTTGAAGCGTATTCGTCCGTGTATACGGCTTGCGGCGGCGAGGAGCAGGACGCGCTGGATTGTGCGGTTGCGGCAAAGCTTATTCTTCCTGCGGCGGCTGTATCGGCGGATATAAATTCGCGTAAGAGCGGCAGCCTTTCAAAGCTTGTGGAAAGCGCCTTCGGCGAAGATATGCCGGAGTGTAAAAAAGTATTGAAGTACATCGGCGGAAGCGCAAAAAAATAAATTAAAGGAGAAACGGAAATGGCTGTTGCGGCAAGCGGTGCGCAGAAATTCTGGAATGCATTGAGCTCCGGCTATGCGATTATAGTTTATTTAATAATCGTTTTGGTTATCGTGGGAATTATTATTGCCGCGCTCATTTTCGGAAGCGGCAAAACGCCGAGCGTTCTCAAAATAAAGAACGCTGAAGTTAAAGGCGAGTCGTCAAATAAAGCGGATGAAGGCGCTGAATTGAAGAGCGAGGGTATACGGTTTGACGGCTTGACAAGAATAGATAAGAACAAAGAAGAGTATACGAGAGAGGAGTATAGAGAAGAAATCAGCTTAGAGGAGCTGTGCAACGAGTTCAGGAATTATTCGGCGAACAGGTTAAAGCTGTATTACGATATAGCGGATATAAGAAGATTCATAGCAGGGCTTGCGGTATCAAAGATAATGATATTACAGGGCATGTCGGGCACGGGTAAGACTTCGCTTGCATATGCGTTCGGGGAGTTTTTAGATAACACGTCAACGGTAATACCCGTACAGCCCATGTGGAAAGAAAGGACTGACTTGATAGGCTATTTCAACGAGTTTACGAAGCGGTTTAACGAGACGGACTTGTTAAAGAAGATGTACGAGGCGAATTACAGCAAGGATATGTACGTAACCGTGCTTGACGAAATGAACATAGCGCGTGTGGAATACTACTTTGCCGAGTTTCTGTCGTTGTTGGAATTACCAGACGGAGAGAAGAGGAACCTAACGGTTGTCAGCGACGAGTGGGCGGAGGATCCGGAGCAGCTTAAAGACGGACACATAAAGCTGCCTGAAAACATGTGGTTTATAGGCACGGCGAATAACGACGATTCGACGTTTGCGATATCGGATAAGGTCTACGACAGGGCAATGATAATAGACTTGGACAGTAAAGCGGAACCGTTTGCGGCGGCGCGGGTTGAAAAGGTGCATATACGGGCAGAGCGGTTTAAGGAGCTGGCAGAGGACGCCAAGGCGGAGTACAGGCTGACGGAAAGGAACAGAAGGCGGCTAGAGAAGCTGGATAAGTATATGATAGAAACGTTCAGGGTAACGTTCGGGAACAGGATAAAGAAGCAGATAGAGGAGTACGTGCCGGTGTACGTGAGCTGCGGCGGAGAGGAGCTGGAAGCGTTGGACGATATACTCGCCAAGAAGGTGATGAGGAAGCTTGGCATGCAGAACCCGGTGTATATAAGGAATAACGCGGCAAAGTTAATAAGTTATATGGAAGAGTTGTTTGGAGAGGACGGACTTCCGTTGTGTAAGTCCCACGTTGACAGACTGCTCAAAAATGCTTAAACGGTTAAACAAAACGGGTAAAATATGAACGAGTTTGAAACGTACTACCGCGCTTTGACGGAGTACAAAAACCGCATAAAAAGCAACGCCGTCTGCGCAAGATACAGCAAGACGGTAGCGAAAGCCAACCCCGCGGATTCCAAAATCGAGGTTGTTAAAAGCGAGTGCATAATCGAGGAAGACTGGATTGCGGCGATTGAAAAAGGACTTGTTCATATTGAAAAGGCCTTGGCTGAGGAGCGGCAATTCATACGCTCGGAAGGGGAAGTAAAGCCCATTGAAAAGGTCAAACAAATTTCAAAGGAATCCGTCGAACACTTGGCGCGGCACGGCAATCTTTTAACCAAAAAGCCTGAAAGCGGCGCGGACATAATTCCCGACAAGCTTTTCACGGTCGAGCGGCTCACCGACTACGCCGTATACGAAAACAGATTTTTATATATGCTTTTGTGCTATTTAAGGGACTTCGTATCATACAGGTATGAAAAGATTTGCGAACTCTCGTTTACGTATAACGGCACGCTGAATATAAAAAAATCCGTCGGCTCGGGCGACGGCAATACAGAGTTCGAAATTAAAGTTACCGACGTCAGGCGCAACGACGAGTACTTAAAAGCCAACAGTCCGGTAAAAGAAAAGACCGACAGAATCGATTTGATTTTGCGTACGGTTTTAATGTTCCTTTCAACCCCGTTAATGGAAGCCGTTGCAAAGTCGCCGAAGCTTAAACCGCCCGTGACCGAAACCAACGTGCTGAAAATGAACAAGCACTTCAAGGGCGCGAAAGAGCTGTATTATTTTTTGTGCGCATACGAAAAGGACGGCTTCACCGTAGAGCGCACCGTGCACGCGTTAAGCCCTTTCTCGGAAGACGCGGCGGAGGACTTCGCCCAAGCGGCGGCGCTGTGCGCTTTCCTCACCTACGGTTACGGAAACGGCTTGGAGGGCGAGCTTAGAAAATCGCACGAAGCACAACTTGCCGCGGAACGAAAGGAAGAGCGCGAAAAGCTGGCCGCGCGTATTAAAAGCTTAAAGCGCCGTATAAACGAAACGGGCGAGGGGGCGGAGGAATATATGCTTGCTTTGGAGCGGCGTATAAGCGACCTCGAAGCCGACGGCGCACAGCTTATAGAAGCGCAGTCGGAAATTAAAAAGCTCAGCGCGGACAAAGACGCGCTTCACTCTGAAATCGAGGTACTGAACGCAAAAATTTCCGAACAGGCGGAAGAAGCGTTAACGCTGAACCAAGCTCGCGCGGACGAGATTGCGGAAATCAACGCCGCACACTCCGAGCGGATAGAAAGCATTAATTTATCACACGTCGGTGAAATCGAAAACATCAACCGTAAACACGTTGCTGAAATCGAAAAGCTGAACGAAGAAATTAAGCGCATAACCTACGGACTGAACGCCGAACTCAGCGAAAAATCAAACGAGCTTTCTAAAGCCGAAACGCAATTTGAAAAGGCGCGCGGCGAAATGCAAACGCAGCTTGATGCGTCCGCACAGGAAATAGAAAAATTGAAGTTGGAAAGCGCTCTGACCCAAGGTAAGCTGAAAGCCGTTCTGTGCGAGCGCGGACTTATAGAAAAAGAAGAAGATTTTACTGCCGAAGTAAAATTCGACGAGCTGGAGCGGCAATATAAAGCATTCAAAGCCTTCTTCAAGGAAGAATGGCGTATGGCTAAAAAACGTATTCGCCGTGAAATATTAAAGCCCGAAAAAATGCAGGCTTCCGCTACGGCGCAGGAGGTTGCTTCCGAACCGCAGGAAAAAGCTGCTGACGAAACAAACGAAGATAAGGTAAACGAAGAAGTAGAAAATGAAGAAACCTGACGGCAACAAAAAACTTAAAAAAGCGTACGCAATACTGCTTGCGGTACTTTTAGGCGTGGGCGCACTGCTCACCGCCGCTCTCGTATGCTACTTTAAATCTCCGTCGGGCGGAGCCGGTTTGGTGCGCTCTGAAACGCTGTACGTTATGGTTGCGCTTCTGGTAATTCTAGCCGCTCTGTTGTTGGTGCTTTTAATCGTTTCGCTTATAAAAAAGGATTCGGCAAGCGTCGAAATAGAAATAAAAGAAGCCGAAATATCCGCGGTGTCAAACAAAGCGGATGAAGGCGCTGAATTGAAGAGCGAGGGTATACGGTTTGACGGCTTGACAAGAATAGATAAGAACAAAGAAGAGTATACGAGAGAGGAGTATAGAGAAGAAATCAGCTTAGAGGAGCTGTGCAACGAGTTCAGGAATTATTCGGCGAACAGGTTAAAGCTGTATTACGATATAGCGGATATAAGAAGATTCATAGCAGGGCTTGCGGTATCAAAGATAATGATATTACAGGGCATGTCGGGCACGGGTAAGACTTCGCTTGCATATGCGTTCGGGGAGTTTTTAGATAACACGTCAACGGTAATACCCGTACAGCCCATGTGGAAAGAAAGGACTGACTTGATAGGCTATTTCAACGAGTTTACGAAGCGGTTTAACGAGACGGACTTGTTAAAGAAGATGTACGAGGCGAATTACAGCAAGGATATGTACGTAACCGTGCTTGACGAAATGAACATAGCGCGTGTGGAATACTACTTTGCCGAGTTTCTGTCGTTGTTGGAATTACCAGACGGAGAGAAGAGGAACCTAACGGTTGTCAGCGACGAGTGGGCGGAGGATCCGGAGCAGCTTAAAGACGGACACATAAAGCTGCCTGAAAACATGTGGTTTATAGGCACGGCGAATAACGACGATTCGACGTTTGCGATATCGGATAAGGTCTACGACAGGGCAATGATAATAGACTTGGACAGTAAAGCGGAACCGTTTGCGGCGGCGCGGGTTGAAAAGGTGCATATACGGGCAGAGCGGTTTAAGGAGCTGGCAGAGGACGCCAAGGCGGAGTACAGGCTGACGGAAAGGAACAGAAGGCGGCTAGAGAAGCTGGATAAGTATATGATAGAAACGTTCAGGGTAACGTTCGGGAACAGGATAAAGAAGCAGATAGAGGAGTACGTGCCGGTGTACGTGAGCTGCGGCGGAGAGGAGCTGGAAGCGTTGGACGATATACTCGCCAAGAAGGTGATGAGGAAGCTTGGCATGCAGAACCCGGTGTATATAAGGAATAACGCGGCAAAGTTAATAAGTTATATGGAAGAGTTGTTTGGAGAGGACGGACTTCCGTTGTGTAAGTCCCACGTTGACAGACTGCTCAAAAATGCTTAAACGGTAAAACGTAAAAATATTAAAAGGAGGCGCCAATGACGCGGAAATCGAAAATCATATACATAGTCGGCTCTGTCGCCATCGGCGTCGCCGCCGTACTTATAATTTTCCTTGCGCTTATCGCAAGCGGAGTTATAGACGTTAAGCAAAGGGCGCTGGTCATAACTTCCGCTTCGGCGGATTTCGATTACGACGGAGAGGAACATTCTTGCGCCGATTGGTCGCTCGTCAGCGGAAGCTTGAAGGACGGGCACGAAGCCGTCGTCACCGTTACCGGCAAACAGAGGGAAATAGGCTCAAGCGAAAATTTTCTATCCGCCGTAATATTGGATAAAAACGGCGCGGACGTTACTTCAAGCTATAAAATCGAATACCGTACAGGCACGTTAACCGTACACGGCATGGGCATAACCGTAATTACCAAATCGGCTGAAAAGGTCTACGACGGTACTCCGCTGTATTCCCCCGAGGACGGCTGGGCTTTGTCCGCGGCAACACCGTTAGCGGAAGGTCATAAAATTTCCGCGGTGGTAATGAACTCGTCGCAGACGGACGCAGGCTCGTGCGCAAACGCCGTAGCGGATATTAAAATTACTTCGCTTGACGGAAAGGACGTAACCGGCAGGTATGAAATTTCCTACGTTACGGGAACTTTAAAGGTTTTGCCCGTACAAATTACGGTTGAAACTTCGTCGGCACAAAAGGTTTACGACGGCACGCCTTTAAAAGCCGACGGATATGAGATAGTTTCCTCCGAAGGGCTTTTGGAAGGTCATACGGCAACGGCGGTTACTACGGCGTCGCTTACAGACGTGGGCGTAAAGGATAATTTTGTTGCGGAATTCAAGGTCCGCGACGCAAACGGAAGGGACGTTTCCTCTAATTATGAAGTGAATTACGTTTTAGGCAAGCTGTTGGTTACTCCGAGGCAAATTACCGTGCGCTCGGCTTCGGATTCCAAGGACTACGACGGCAAGCCGCTTATGAATAACGGATATGAGATAACCTCCTTAACAAAGCCTGCGCAAGGTCATACGTTGCAGGCGGCTGTAACCGGTTCGCGCACGGACCCCGGGATTTCCGAAAATACTATATCCCAAGTTATCGTTGAAAATCAAAACGGCTTGGACATATCATTTAACTATGAATTTATTTTAGAGCTCGGCACGCTCGTCGTGCGCGGCAATTCGTCGTCTACGGGCGGCAGCCTCAACCCCGACGGAGATATAGGCGGCGGACCTTCCCTCGGCGACGGCAGCGCCAATTCGCGGATTGCGCTTTCGGTCAGATCCTCCAAAAGCGGCAAGCTGTATTTCCGCTATAAAAGCTTCGGCGACTGCGACGGAAGAAAGTGGAGCGAAGCCCAAGCCTACGGCGGCACATTCGGCGGACTCGGCATGAACTATCTGGCAAGCCGTTACCTTGAGAATGCGGGGTTTTCCTCGGCGGCTTTAAGCGTAAGGCTTAACAGTAACGACTATCTTTTGCCCTATTATACCGGAACCGGAAGCTATAATTACACAGCCCAGTCAAGCGACGTAGCTTACTCGGGCGCCGAAAGGGAGTATTCCCTCGAATATTTGCAGTACAACTATTTAAGGAGTTCTCTTCCGCAGTCCGGTCTAGGCGAGCAGTCTTCCGCGGAAAGCGCATACCGCGCTTTCGTAAACTCAAGCTATTTAAAAGTTCCAGAAAGCGCCAAGCAGTGCCTTGACGAAATTATTAAAAAGCAGGGCTTTTCGGTTTCCGATCCGCAAATCGTGAAAAAGGTCGCAAGCTACATAAGCACCGCGGCAAAGTATAATCTTAATTACAATCCGTCTCTTGATAATTCAAGCGATATCGTAGTTGCGTTTCTTACGCAGTATAAGGAAGGCGTCTGCAGACACTACGCAAGCGCGGCAACTCTTTTATTGCGCCGTATAGGTATACCTGCGCGCTACACAATCGGCTATACTGCTGACGTTCAGGCAAACGCATGGACGGACGTTACCTCGGACCAAGCGCACGCTTGGGTTGAGGTGTATGTCGAAGGCGTGGGTTGGGTTCAGACCGAAGTCACCGGCTCGTCCTCAGACGGCACGGGTGACGGCGCCGACGGCACAATTACCGAAAAGGCTTACGAGGTAAAACCCTTAACCGAATACTACCTGTACGACGGCGTTACCGCGTTCACGCATTCAGGCAGGGTGCAGGGCATACAGGAGCTTTTAGACGCGGGCTATTATTATGAAGCGGCAGTTTCAGGCTCACGCAGGGATTTAGGCTTTGCCGAATGCGAAATAGTTTCGTTCAAGCTTTTCGCCGCCGGCGGCGCGGACGTGACGGCACAGTTTATCGATAAAATACAATTCGTCACGGGCAGACTGCAAGTTTATATTAAGGAGCTTTACGTAACCACGCAAAGCCTTACGCGCGTTTACGACGGAACGCCGCTTACCGCCGCGGAATGCAGCTTTACCGGCAGCTTGCTAAACGGTCATAAGGTGGCAAGACTGAATGCCGTCGGTTCGCGGACGAACGTCGGAACAGGCGTTAACGGTTATGAAATTTCTATAACCGACGCAGGCGGTGCGGACGTAACGTATATGTATAAGCTGAACGCCGAATACGGCTCGCTTACCGTGCTTCCGCGCGAAATTACAATAACCAGCCGCAGTAAGGTTTTTGATTTTACTACGGAAGCCGTTTATTGCAGAGAGTACGATATTACCGCAGGCGGACTTGCAACGGGGCACAAAGCCGAAGTTGAAATCAACGCCGCGCAAAAAGGCGTAGGGCGAAGGGATAACGTAATAAGCGGCGTAAAAATTTACGATGCCGACGGCGAGGATGTTACGGCAAACTATTCCGTAACCACTGCGTTCGGCACGCTTACCGTGCTTCCGCCGCAGTAAATTTAAATTGCAGAATAATTAATATCTTTAAATTTCCCGATTACAAAAATTACGGAGGGCAGATATGCTGTACGACGACTACCGTAAAAAAATGAATAAGCTTAAAAACGTGCTTGATACGGTTAAGCGCTTCCGCGTGCTAATTATAATCGTGTGCGCGGCTTTAATCGCGCTTATAGTAACGCTGATGTCTGTAAGCGGTATAGTCTACGACAAGACGGACTGCCCTGCAACGCTTACTTACGGGGAAGAGCTGGATTACCGTGCCAAGGCGGTATTTAAAAGCGTAAGCTACGAATACGCTGAAGAAAACTCCGATAAGTGGACTTATGAAAAACCCGTACGCGCAGGCAGCTATAAAGTTCGCCCTGTGTCGAAAAGCGTATTCGGCGGCAAGCGTTACGGCAAAATTCATTCCTTTGAAATTTTACGCAGACAAACGGATATTTCCGCGGCGTTGCAGACCGTTTACGGCGACGACCCCGAAGTCGTTGCCGACCTCGCCTTTTCGGATAAGGCAGTATGCACACGGTTCGATTTTGACGACCTGACTGCAAAAACCACAAGCGTAATACCCGAGCTTTCAGGCGTTAAGATACTTGATGAAAACGGCAACGACGTAACTTCTTCCTACGTATTGAAACCCGTTCAAACGCAAATCACTTTTATTCCCAGACCCATAACGGTAAAGGCGGACGACGCGGAAAAGGTTTACGACGGCACCCCGTTAACGTGCGAAACGTATTCGGACGCGGAAGGCAAGCTCCTTTCGGGGCATACGCTTAGCGCAGTCACCAAAGGCTCGCAGACCGACGCGCGCGTTAAGGGCGTAAACTCAATAGCGGAAGGCAGCGTTAAAATAACCGACGCCAACGGCGCGGACGTTACGCATAATTACTATATTATGACGGAAGTCGGCACGCTAGAGGTTACTCCGCGCCCCGTCAGAATAAGCACGGGCAGCGCGGAAAAGGTTTACGACGGCACGCCATTGGTTTGCGGTACGTACTCTGCGGAAAACCTCGTTAAAGGACACAGTCTTTTCACGCTTACCTATGACGGTAAAATATCCGCAGGCGTCACGTTTAACAGCATAAAAGAGGAAAGCGTTAAAATAACCGACACCAACGGCGATGACGTTACCGCCAATTACGATATTGAAAATATCGAATACAGCTTAGGCACGCTTACCGTAACCAAGCGCCGCTTAACGGTAACCGCGGACGACGGAAAATTTGTTTACGACGGCACGGCCCGCCAAAGCGCCGCTCATACAACTGAAAATTTGGTTGCGGGTCAGCGCACGCAGGGTAAAGCTTCCGTCAGTCTGACGGAGGTCGGCACGGTAAAAAATCGGGTTACCGTCACCGTATTTTCCGGTGCGGAGGACGTTACCGCCAATTACGATATTTCGTATATAGACGGCTATTTAACCGTCGCGCCCAGAGCGATAACTTTGTCGGCAGGCAGTGTTTCGGAAGAGTATGACGGTAAAGCGCATACGTGCGGAGCTTATGACGTTACTTCCTCTTTCAGCTCCGCACTGGTTTCGGGTCACAAAATAAACGCGGATACACAAGGCTCGCAGACGGATATAGGCACGGGCGCAAACAGGATAGTCGCAGGCAGCGTTAAAATAACCAACGCAAACGGAAATCCCGTTACCGGAAATTACGATATTACTATAGCCGACGGAGAAATTCGGGTCACCGCGCGCATTATTACCGTAAAGGCGGACGACGCGCAAAAGATTTATGACGGCACCCCTTTAACGTGTTCAACCGTTAAGGACGTAAACGGCAAACTCCTTTCGGGGCATACGCTTAGCGCAGTCACCAAAGGCTCGCAGACGGATGCCGATAAAGCCGTAAATTCAATAGCGGAAGGCAGTGTTAAAATAACCGACGCCAACGGCGCGGACGTTACGCGTTACTATTCCGTTAATACTGAGGACGGAACGCTTGAAGTCAAGCCTAGACCCATAAAAATCAATTCGGGCAGTGCGGAAAAGGTTTACGACGGTACTCCGCTTTCCTGCGATGAGTATAATATAACCTCTGATTATTCCCCTGCGCTCGTATTGTCCCACGAAGCAAGGATAAGTTATTTAATAAAGTGCACCTACGTTATTGAAGATCTTCCTAACGTAATAAAAATTGAAATATACGACGGAACGACGAAAGTTACTTCAAACTATTTTATAGATTACGAAGACGATAGTCAATTCGGTACGTTGACTATAACGCCGCGCCCTATAACCGTAACCACGAAGGGCGGAGAATGGGTGTACGACGGCAAAGAACATTATAATACCGATATAATAATTTCCGGCAGCGGTCTTGTCGACGGACAAAGCTATTCGGTTGATTACTATACTGTAATTGTAAACGCCGGTGAAACCGATAACAGGATAAGTATTAAGGTATATTCGGAAAAAGGAATTGAAAGGACCAATAATTATGCTATAACCTATGCCAAGCCTTACGGAATATTAAAGGTCACAAAACGCCCCCTTATCGTGGTAGCGTGCAGTGCGGAAAAGGTTTATGACGGCACTCAACTATCGTGTCCGGACGCAGTTGCCGACAATCTTGTGCAAGGTCACGTTTTAAGCGTAGTGACGGTAGGTAACCAGACCAACGTAGGCACTTCCAATAATTATATTTCCAGCGTCCAAATAACTGTAGACGACAACGGATTAATAAGGGACGTTACCAAAAATTACGATATAAAGTTCGTAAACGGCACCCTGACTGTAACGCCGCGACCCGTAACGGTTTACGCGCTTGACGCAAGCAAAATATTCGACGGCGCGCCGCTGACTTGCCCTAAATACGGCTGGGTTAATCTTGTGCAGAATCACAGGGTTTCCGCAAAGGTTACAGGCGTTCAGATTGCCGTCGGCTCCAGTCCGAACGCAATTTCTGATATAGCGATTTATAACGGATACAGGAACGTCACTTCTAACTACGAAATAACCGCAAAGGACGGCACGCTTACAGTAACGCAGGGAAAGATTATAATTTTTACGGGTAGCGCACAAAAACAGTACGACGGCACGCCGCTGACTTGCCCTTTGTATTATATCGACGAAAACTCGGTTATCCCCCAAGGCTTTACCTACACGGTTAACGTTACGGGAACTATAACCGACGTCGGCGTAAAACCCAACACGTTTAAAATAACCGTATTCGACGCGGAGGGCAACGACGTAACCGAAAATATCGAAATAGAAAGACAACTCGGCTTGCTTAAAGTATTCAATGAAGAAGATGAAAGCGGCGGAATCGGCGGCGGAGGTCTGGACGGCTCGGGCGGAATCGGCGGAAGCGGTTCTTCCGGCACTTTAAATAAGCCTTCGGTTATGATGAAGCTGTATTCCGATACCGTCGGCGACGCGTATTTACGTTATAAAAGCTTCGGCGACTATAACGGTAAAAACTGGACCGAAGCGCAAGCCTACGCCTTGCTGATAAACGGCGGATACAGCGCAAACTATCTGACGGCTTTTGCACTCGCAAATTCAGGGGTGCAGTCGCACGAGTTGCAAATTCTGCCCTTTACCTTTGATTATACTCTGCCTTACTACGCTGCGGCGGAAGGCGGCAGCTATAGCGTTCAGTCAAGCGATACAACCTATAACGGCAATACGGGAGCGCAGTATTCGATTAACTATTATTCGTACGATTACGCTTCTCAGGCAAACGCGCAGTACGCTGTCCCTTCGCAGTACGCCGATTATGAAAGCAGTTACAGGCAGTTCGTTTATCAGAACTATCTGTCAGTGCCGTCGGCTACGCGCGAATACCTTAACGGAATAATTTCAACCCAGCGCTTTAACAGAAACGATTCGCAGATAGTCGCAAAGGTAGCGCGCTACGTTCAGCGTTCGGCAAAATACAATTTGAATTACAATTCGGCGCTTGATAGTTCAAGCGATATAGTAGTTGCGTTCCTGCGCGATTACAAGGAAGGAATTTGCAGCCACTATGCAAGCGCGGCAACGCTTATGTTCCGCACGCTGGGCATACCGGCGCGCTATACGATAGGCTACAAGGGCGCAACTTCGGCAAACGAATGGACGGACGTTACTTCGGATCAAGCGCACGCTTGGGTTGAGGTCTATATCGACGGTACCGGTTGGGTGTACGTTGAGGTTACGGGCAGCGCAGGCGGAAACGAAGGCGGAGAAACCGGCGACGGCAGCAGTACGGGTGAAGGAATTGTCAACGACTATACCATTGTTCTGCGCCCTAAAAACGAGGCGAAGGTATACGACGGAACTCCCGTGTACGCAAAAGAACTCGTTCCCGACGCAGTGCTTGAAAAACTTCTGGAAATGGGCTATACTTATACGGTAACGTTCGGCGGTAGTTTATCATATCACGGTACGGCTTCAAGCGAGGTCACTTCCTTTACCCTGTTTGACGCGGACGGAAATAACGTGACCGATAAATTCAAGTATAAATACGTTCAGGGCAAGCTTACCGTTGCTTATAACTTGGTAACCGTCTGCCTTTACAACCTCGCAAAGGAATACGACGGCACGTCGCTGAGGTATTCTTCGGGTGAATACTATGCGACCGGCTTGCCGCAGGGCTACTCGCTGATATTCGACCCTTCGGGTATAGGCAGAACTGACGCAGGCGTGATATATGCGGACGATTTGGGTAAAGCCAGCGTATACGTTCTGGACCGATACGGTATGAACGTTACTTCACAGTTCTACGTTCATTTTGAAGGCGCGCTCGTTATCACGCAGCGCACTGTAAAGCTTACCGCCGGTTCCGACGAAAAGGTCTACGACGGGGAAGCCCTTACTAACGGCAGCTACTTTATAAGCGGCGGTTCCTTGGTGGTGGGTCACAGCGTGCAGGCAAACGTCGCGGGTTCAATAACCGATATCGGCGCGGCGCCCAATAAAATTTTATCGGCGGATTTCTATGACGCGGACGGTAAAAAGGTTTCTTTGAACTATTTCTGCATAGGCTATGCCGGCACTCTCAGGGTGCATTCGGATTGACGGTGGATATTATGGAGCTTATATCAAAAAGCGCCGAACAGACTTTAAAGCTCGGCGAGGAATACGCAAAAACCTTGAAGGGCGGCGACGTCGTGCTTTTAAACGGCACAATGGGCGCGGGGAAAACGGTTTTTTCCAAGGGCGTAGCAAAAGGGCTCGGCATAAAAGATACCGTGCTTTCGCCCACGTACGCATATATGAACGATTACGGCGGCAAGCTTTATCACTTTGACTGCTACCGTCTGAATTGCGGCGAGCAGGCTGAAGCTTTGGGACTGTGCGATTATTTTTATGCCGACGGCGTATGCCTTATAGAATGGGCGGAAAACATTGCCTCCGTTCTACCCGAAAAAGTAAAAACCGTCACCATAGAAAAGACGGCGGACGGAGGCAGAAGGATAATATATGGGTAATTTTCTTGCAATAGACACGTCCTCGCGCTATCTTACTGTGTTGGCCCAAAACGGCGCAAAACTCGTAAAAAGGCATTTATCCGACTGCGCTATGAAGCACTCTGTGCTGTTAATGGACGAGGTGGATAAAGCTTTACGTGAAGCCGAGCTTAAAATCGGGGACTGTGATTTTATCGCAGCCGTTACGGGTCCGGGGTCGTTCACCGGAATAAGAATAGGCGTTTCCGCCGCCAAAGGCTTTGCGCTAGGTGCGGACAAGCCCTTGCTTTCCGTAACCTCGTTCGATTTGATTGCATATAATGTTGATGACGAAAATTTTTGCGTCGTCATAGACGCTGCGCACAATCATTACTATGCCTGCGGCTTTGACAAGGGCAGGGAAATTATCTTGCCCCCTGCATATCTCAGTGAGGAGCAGGTTTTATCTCTCGGCAGAAGGCTGTACGGTTTCGAGGATTTGCCCCTTGAAAACTATACGAAGTTAGACGCAGGCGCATGCCTTGAAAAAGCGGTAAAGAATAATCCTGCGCCGCCGTCGCGCGAAATGCACGCGCTGTACGTCCGCAAATCGCAAGCGGAGGAGGCGAGGAAATGTTAATCCGCCCGTGGAAGTATGAGGACATTTTAAGAATTTCCGAAATCGAAAAGGAATGCTTTCCTAAAGAGCCGTGGAGCTTTCAGATGCTTGCTTCAAGCTTCGAAACAGAGGGCTTTATAGGGCTTATTGCGGACGACGGCGGCGAGATTGCGGGCTACGGCGGAATAACCGTCGCGGCGGACACTGCCGATATAGATAACGTCGCCGTGTGCGAGCCGTTCAGAAAATGCGGCGTAGGCGCTTCGCTTCTGGAAGGTCTTTGCACAGCGGCGAAAGACCGCGGCGCGGTGAAAGCGTTTCTGGAAGTCAGGGTTTCAAACGTCGCCGCAATGAGCCTTTACCTTAAACACGGCTTTAAGGGAGCATACGCGCGCACGCGTTACTATTCCGACGGCGAGGACTGTTTGGTTATGGTCAGGGAGCTGTAAAATTTTATTAGACGGTAAATTCGTGCCCGTCATATCCTCGGGCGCAGGCAAAGACGTGCTCTTTTTGCACGGCTATCTTTCCGGCAAGGAAAGCTTTTACTACCAGATAAAATTTCTGTCGCAGTACTTTAAGGTTACCGCGCCGGATATAATCGGCTTCGGCGCAAGCGCCCGTCTTGAAGAACCGTTCGGTTTAGCAGACTATTGCGTGTGGCTTGAAAGGTTTATGCGCGCGGCAGGACTTGAAAGACCGCATATAATCGCGCATTCGTTCGGGGCGAGAATGGCTTTGAAATTTCTAAGCGAAAACCCCGAAGCCGCCGCAAAGCTTGTAATTACGGGCGGCGCGGGCTTGGTTAAACCGCGTTCGAAAAAATACTTGCGACGGGTAAAAGCTTATAGGCGTGTTAAAAGGTTTTTCCCCAAATTTGCGGAAAAGCACTTCGGCAGTGAGGAATACAGAAGGCTTTCCCCCGTAATGCGCGAAAGCTATAAAAAAATCGTCAACGAGGATTTAAAATCTTGCGCCGCAAAAATAAAGAACGAAACTCTTTTAGTATACGGCAGACAGGATAAAACCACCCCTTGGGACGAGGAAGGCAGAACCTTCAATTCATTGATAGAGGGAAGCAGGCTTGAAATTATAGAAGGCGGTCACTTCTGCTTTACGGAAAGCAGGGAAGCTTTCAACCAACTTATTTACGACTTTTTAATTTGACGGTAAAAACATATGGGAATTTTCGTATCTGTTCCGAAAACTATTGAATGTATCGCGCTCGCGGTAGTGCTGGCGGTTATGCTTTCGCTTGCCGCATATAAGCCGTTGGGCGTGCTGCAGTCGTCGGGTTATTCGGGCAAGAAATTTTTTAAATGGGTAAAAAAGAAGGGCAATTTGGCGTTTGAGCGGCTTGCGCTTTTAACGTTGTGTTGCGTGCTGTGCTGCGCAGTGGCATCACTGTGTTTCTCGTTTACGGGCGAATGGGCGGCGGTAATAGGTATGGCGCCAGTCGTGGTATTAATGACGGTATATTGCGTTGCCGATAACAAAATCGCGCTGCGCTCTTCGGTTACGCACACGCCTAGGTTAAACAGACTTTACGTAATTCTGTTCGTCGTGCTTGTCCTCGTTTCATATATAGTAGTTACTCTATTAAATTTTGCCGACGAGGTTTGGGGCAATAATATTTTCTCATATCTGCGTTACTGCCCCGTAGGCTTGTTGCCCCTTTTACTGTTCCCGTTAATGGCTTTTGCGAATTTAATTGCGAAAATTTACGAAGTCCCCCATAACGGCAGATTTATTAAATCGGCTAAAGCCAAGCTGAAAAATTCGGATATAAAAATTATAGGCATTACCGGAAGCTACGGAAAGACGAGCACTAAGTTCATTTTAAACGCGTTGCTTTCTGAAAAATACCGCGTTCTCTGTACTCCGCGTTCACACAATACCCCCGTGGGTATCGCGCTTGCGGTTAATAATTCCAAGCTGGAAGACTACGATATTTTTATTGCGGAAATGGGTGCGCGCCACGTCGGCGACATTGCCGAGCTTTGCGAAATATGTCCGCCCGACGTGTCTTTAATTACGGGTATATGCGGACAGCACCTTGAAACCTTTAAAACCTTTTCGAACGTGGTAAAAGCCAAGGGCGAAATTCTTGACGCAACTAAAGGTCGGGCAATAATTGCGGAAGACTGTTACGATTTATTTGCCGAACACACCGTAAACAAATCGCGCTGTTCGTGCGTTACGGATATCGAATGCACTGCGGAAGGCACTGCGTTTACGCTGACCTTGGGCGGCGAAAGCCGCCGCGTAAAATGTAAGCTTTTGGGCGCACACTCAGCGCGCAATATCGCGCTTGCGGCGGAGGCGGCGCACGCCGTCGGTATGACGGTTGAAGAAATCGCCGCGGCGGTTGAAAAAATCGGATTCATCGAACACCGCTTGCAGCTTATAAAATCTGGCGGAGTGAATATTCTGGACGACGGCTACAATTCCAACGTCAAGGGTGCGGCAGCCGCGATAGAAGTTTTAAAGCTTTTCGGCGGAAGAAAAATCGCCGTAACGCCCGGGCTTGTGGAGCTTGGCGTAATGGAAGAGGAGGAAAATTTCAACCTCGGCAAAAAACTCGTCGGGCTTGATTTTGTAATTCTCGTCGGCGACACTCTCGTGACGGCGGTCAGGCGCGGTTATCTGCAAGGCGGCGGCGCGGAAGATAAGCTTATCGTAAAGCCTACGCTTGCCGCGGCGCAGGAAGCTTTAAAGGAATATCTGCACGACGGCGATACGGTTTTATTTTTAAACGACCTTCCCGACGTGGTGTAAAGGATTAACGACGGATAAAATATTAAATTCACCGAAGCGAAAAATTTTAGCGGAGGTGATTTTTTTATGGTAAGAACTGTTGCCGTAATCTACGGCGGAATTTCCAACGAAAACGAAATATCGGTTATAACCGGCACAATGGCGGCAAACGTTTTAAAAAGCGGCGGTGATAACGTCGTGCCCGTGTATATATCCCAAACGGGCGAAGCGTACACTGACGAAGCGCTTGCGGATATAAACAACTTCAAGGATGAAAAATTCAAAAGCTTTCCGCGCGCGGCGATAGTCTACGGCGGCGTGTGCGTTTTAAAAAAGAACGGCAAATTCAAAAAATTTATAAAAGTGGACGTTGCCTTGAACTGCTGTCACGGCGGACTCGGCGAAGGCGGCGGCGTGTGCGGACTTTTCGCCCTCAACGGAATACCCGTCGCCGGCGCAGGGATGTTTGAAAGCGCCGCGTTTATGGATAAGTATTTTACCAAAATCGTTTTAAATTCTCTAGGCGTAAACACCGCGCCGTACGTATATCTCAAAAGCGCGGACGAAGCGCAGAACGCCGAAGAGTTAGGCTATCCGTTAATTGTAAAGCCTGCAAAGCTCGGCTCCAGTATAGGAATAACGCGTGCGGACGATTTTGAAAGTCTTAAAGCCGCGCTGGACGCGGCGTTCGTTTTCGACGACGGCGCAATAGTTGAAAAGTATATCGAAAACCGCCGTGAAATAAACTGCGCCGCGTATTATTCCGCGGGTAATGTTATAACGAGCGAGTGCGAGGAGGCAATGACCTCGGGCGATATTTTAAGCTACGACGATAAATACGCAGGCGGCGGAAAATCCGTAATGCCTGCGGATATTCCCGAAAGCGTTTCAAGCGAAATAAAGCGGATAACCGCCGACGTGTACTGGCGGCTGAATATGCGCGGTATAGTCCGCTTCGATTACATACTCTGCAACGAAGAAATAATTCTGAGCGAGGTTAACACCGTTCCGGGTTCGCTTTCATACTATCTTTTATCCAGCGGCTTCAAGAAGTTTTATCCCGTATTGCAGGCGGTAATCGTGCAGGCGGAGGAGGACTGGAAGAACTGCGCCAAAAAGCAGATTTTGCACACCGGTATTTTAAACGGTGTGTCATCCGATTCCTTTAAGCTCGGAAAGAAGTAAATAATAGTAAAAGCCGCCGCGGCACAATTTGCCGCGGCGGCTGTTTTTTTAAATTTTATTCTTCGGTTTCAACGGTTTCGCCGTAGTTTTCGTTCGGCTCGGTAGCCTTTTTTCGCTCGTCCCATATTTCTTTTTTGAAGTCGGGAAGTAAATGATTTTTTTCCAGCTGTTTTTTAAACGTCGTTGCGTAGCAGATAACCGTCGCAATGGAAATACCCAGAATTTCCTGAATTACGTTCCTTAGCACTCTTTCGGAGGCGTACGCCCAGCCGTATTTGGATTCGCCTGTCGTCAGCGGAAAAATAGCCCAGTACGTCAAAAAATATCCGCCGATAACTATTAACGCTCCGACCAAAGCCGAAACTACCGCCCAAACGGGTTCTTTTTTAAACCTTTTAAAAGCGTAATGCAGCAGTGCGGAGGTTGCCGCCGCCTGCAAACCGTGGATAATCAGCGAAGCCGCCGCCATATGTACGTGACCTATACAGAAATCGTACAGCGCGGAACCCAATCCGCCGAAGATAAAGGATGAAACGGGGTCCATTAAATAAGCGCCTAAAAGTATCATTCCGTCGCACCAGTAAACGTTGTTTGCGCCGATAGGTACGGGTGGAATAACCGAAGTCGCCACAACCAGCGCGGTAAGCATTGCCGTGTACGCTATCCACTTGGTTGTAAAAATAGCTTTTTTGTTCTTCATTTCCAATCTCCATAAATTAATAACCGTTGACTATTATACTATAAAGTGGTATTATTAAAATATCCAATTTAAAGAAATTTGATAATACCAGAATTTACCTATGCTCACTTACGATTTAAACGGTAAAAATAAATACTATACGCTTTATCTGAAAATACGCGGCGACATTCTTTCGGGTAAGCTGAAGCGCGGGGAAAGGCTTCCTTCCAAACGCTCGCTTGCGCAAAACCTTTCCATAAGCGTAATAACCGTTCAGACGGCTTACGAACAGCTTCTTGCGGAAGGCTACGTGTATTCCAAGGAAAGGAGCGGCTATTATGTTTCGGACGTGAATTTGGCTGAGGGCGAAACGTCCGCAAAATCAAAACAGCGCGTATATATTAGCAGAACGCAAAATGAAGAGCAAGCAGAAGAAACGTTTAAGCTCGATTTGGTCAAGGGCGGCACGGCGGCAGGGCTGTTCCCGTTCTCCGTATGGGCAAAGCTTATGCGCGGCGTGATTTCCGACTTCGGCGAAAAGCTTTTACAGCGCGTCCCCTGCGACGGCGACGAAGACCTTAAAAGGGCGGTTTCAAACTATTTGTACCGCGCACGCGGAATAGAGGTTGATCCGCGCTATATAGTAATCGGCGCAGGCGCGGAATACCTGTACGGAATAATCGTACAGCTTCTCGGCAGGGATAAGCTTTTCGCTGTGGAAAACCCGTGTTACCGTGCAATTTCCGCTTGCTACAGCTTGAACGGTGCAGCATGTACGCCCGTCACGGTGACGGAAAACGGCGTTGACTGCGCCGAGGTGGAGCAAAGCAAAGCTGACGTTCTGCACCTTTCGCCATCGCACCAGTTTCCTACGGGCGCGGTCACTCCGTCCTCGGCGCGCACAAGATTGATAAGCTGGGCGCGTTCGGGCGGAAAATTCGTCATAGAGGACGACTACGACAGTGAGTTCCGCCTTATAGGAAAGCCTTTGCAGAGTATGTACAGCCTTTGTCCGGAAAACGTAATTTATATGAACACCTTTTCCAAAAGCCTTGCGCCGTCAATGCGTATCGGTTATATGGCGCTGCCGCCTGAGCTGTACAAAAGGTATCGGAAGCTTTTTTCGTCTTCCGCCTGCGCCGTGCCGGTGTTCGAGCAGAAAACGCTTGCCGCTATGCTTGACGGCGGTCACTTCGAGCGCCACATAAACAGGCTGAAAAACCATTATCGCGCAGTTCACGCCGCCGTGCTGGAAAAGCTTCAAAGTCTCGGCGCGAAGTGTACGGTGCGCGATACCGGCAGCGGACTGCACCTACTGGCGCATTTTCCCGAAGCACCCTCCGATGAATTTATTAAAAATGCCGCGTTAAAAAACGGCATTAATTTAAAGTGTTTATCGGATTATCTTATATCTCCGCTCGGCGGAGCTTCGCGCTTTGCCGTTATAAACTTTTCTGGTGCTACTGTTTCCGATATTAAAAGCTTGGAAATCAAATTCTGAAAGACGTAGTGCAATTTACATAAAAGAAAGAGGGCGACCGTTCATATGAACGGTCGCCCCGTAAATTTTAATTTCAAAATCGATTTGATTATCTTGCGTAGTTCAGCACCGTAATCATAAATGCAAACCTGAGCGCATCGGCTGAGTATTCTTCATTTTTATCGTTGTCGTAGTATCTGTCGCTTAATAATTCGTAAACGGTCATTTCAAGCACCTCCTTGCTTTTCAAATTCTCTATATTCTCAAATTCCTTTTCTCGCTTATCGTGTTTCGCTTATCTTGCGCAGCCGAAAATAACGTATGCCATGGGGGAAACCGCAAGGTTTCCGTTATCTTCTAAATCTTTAAGATTTTCATAAATAAACATATCCGAAACCTCCCGTAACTTTTTGTTTTAAGGCGCACCGCCTTGATTTGTAGCAAGTATAGCACTTGTAAATTTGTTAGTCAATAACATTTAGAAAATTTTTCAAATTTTTATATTTGTTAGTTTCCACCATTATCATATGATAATACGGATAATTTTTGTGAATTTTCTGAAATCGATAAATTTTTTGCGAAAAATTTTCAAAATTAACAAAAAATAACACTATTTAACATTTTTATTTATCACATCGCGTTTTTTGGTGGATAACTTAATAAAAAGCGCAAAAATTTGCCTCCGCCAAAGATTTGCGCCTTAGGCGGAGGCAAGGTAAGAGGGGGAAATTTACTTTTCTATTATATCAAGGTATACGTCGGGGTCGGCATATTTGCCGTTAACCTTAACTTCGAAATGCAGATGCTCGCCCTGCGCCATTTCTATTCCCGAAGCCTTTGCAATCGTGCCTATTGCGTCGCCGCGTTTTACGGTATCGCCTTCTTTAAGTCCGTCCTTTACGTCGATGAACTTGTAGGTGGTGGTAATTCCGTTTGCGTGTTCGATTGTAACGTAACCGCCGTATAAAAGCGCCGCAGGGGACGACTGGCTTACGATTTTGGTTACTTTGCCGTCAAGTGTTGCGCAAACCTTATCGCCTGCTTTACCTGCAAAATCCATACCCTTGTGGAAGCTCCAGTTTTTAATGGTAGCGTTTTCGCAGAATTCATAGCTTACGGTTACGTTTGCGTTTTCTACAGGCAGAACGAATTCCGTCGGATTAACGGTGGGCTTATCATCGGGCTTATTGCCGTCGTCGGGGTCTTTGTCGTCATCGGGCGGATTAACGCCGCTGTCGATAGTCAGGTCGGGACCTTTGGAACGGTTAACCGCAAATACGACGGTCACGGTTACGGCTGCGATAACAAGCAGACAGGCTGCAAGAATCAGGTAGTAGAGTAGAATCTTCTTTTTGCTTTTCTTGTTGTTTTGCGAATCTTTCATAATTTAACTCCTTACAAATTTGATATTGACAGCGGAATTACTTTTTATTCAATATCCGCCGAAAATTATCGGTGAGGCAACTTTTACGCCGTCAGAACGGTAGCAAACGTGTAAATTGATTTCCTCGCCGTATAAGCTTACGGAATAGGGCAGGTTGGCTTTGCAGTAATAGTTCACGCTTCCCTCGTATTCTTCCACGAACACGATTTCGCCGTTCACCGACTTTAACAGCCCGTCCAAATCAAGACTTGTATAAAAGGCGCACTCGCCGCTTAAAGCTCCTATGGTAAGCCTGATTGCGTCCGCTTCGCCGTCCGCCGTTACCTCGCTGAAATTTTTTGAGGTGTTGCCCGTAAAAAACGCGTAGCTTTCCGCGTCCTTAAAGCATAGTCTTGACGGAAGTATTGCGATAGCCGCAAGCACTGCGCCCGCAAGAAGCGTAACCGACAGAAGTTTTAAAAGTCGCATTTTTACGCCTCCCCAAAGTCTTTACGCAAAGTTTATTGCCGGCAAATTTATTTCTTATACGCAAAAACAAAAATTTTTTTAATGAAAAAGCCGCGGAGCGCTAAATTTAGC